>JADYYU010000072.1 GCA_020853515.1 Chitinophagaceae bacterium
ACCGATCGCCTGAAACAGGGTTACGGCTACCGTCACATAACGTGTGATCAAGGTAATTTTTTTACGACCGCTATCTTCTTTCGACATTTTCTGCAACTGCGGAATTGCGATCTGCGCCAATTGCATGGCAATACTGGCAGATATATAAGGCATAATACCCAATGCAAAAATGGAGGCATTGTTAAACGCCCCACCTGCAAACATATTAAACAAACCCAATAATCCATTTTGGGATGTATTGGTAACCAAGTCATTTGGATTAATACCAGGCAAAACTATATGGCAGCCTACTCTGTATACTAACAATAATGTAAGCGTGAAGATGATACGATTTCTCAATTCATCTATACTCCAAATATTTTTAAGCGTATCAACTATTTTTTTCATTCGACTTCTTTATTCTATTTTGGGGTGCAATTTAATCTTTTATATTGCTTTTATCAAACTAATTTATTTTTATTTTCTGTTTTATAAAAGGCGTTTGCTGAGGTTAAAAAACAACAATCCACGATTATTATTAAACAATTTCGAGTGTACCGCCGACAGCTTCGATCGCCTTTTTGGCAGATTCGCTGGCACCATTTACCCTGAAAGTCAGTTTGGTAGTCAGTTCACCTTTACCTAATATTTTAATCAGGTCGGTTCTGTTCAGTACGCCGATTACATACAAGGTTTCAGGAGAAATTTCAGTGATCTCATATCTTTTGGCGAGTGCATCTACCTGTTCAAGATTCAGTACTTTATAGTCGATACGGTTGATATTTTTAAACCCGCGTTTAGGTAAACGTCTGTGCAAAGGCATCTGACCGCCTTCACTTCCTCTTCTGTAGTTGTGGCCTGCGCGTGACTGTGCACCTTTATTACCTTTGGTAGAAGTGCCACCTTTACCGGATGAGTTACCACGTCCTAATCTTTTACCCTCTCTATGTGTAGCGCCTGCGGCAGGCTTTAATGTATGTAAATTCATGTCTAATTATTTTCAGTTTTTACTAAATGTCCTACTTTTTTGATCATGCCCAATATTTGCGGTGTAGCTTCATGCTCTACCGACTGGCTGATTTTATTGAGACCCAAAGCTCTCAGGGTTGCCTTTTGACGTTCCGGGCGATCGATGGAACTTTTGATCTGTGTTACTTTTACTTTGCTCATAGTTTATATAAATTTAAACGTTGAATAAATACATTATGCTTGGATAGATAATGCAGAATTCTCCGATATTTTTTAGCCGTTAAAAACTTTTTTCAATCCGATATTGCGGTCTTTAGCAACCTGAATTGGCTCTCTCATTTGAGATAAAGCAGCAATCGTTGCTTTTACCACATTGTGCGGGTTTGCCGAACCTAATGATTTAGCCAATACATCGGTTACACCGGCGCTTTCCAGCACAGCACGCATGCTACCTCCGGCAATTACACCGGTACCATGCGAAGCAGGCTTGATCATTACTTTTGCAGCTCCCGCTTTGGTAAATATTTCATGCGGCACTGTACCGTGCAGGATAGGAACTTTAACCAGATTCTTTTTGGCATCGTCAATTCCTTTTTGAATAGCCATTTGAACTTCTTTCGCTTTACCTAAACCATGCCCGATCACACCATTTCCATTTCCAACCACTACCAGTGCAGAGAAACTGAATGTACGTCCACCCTTCGTTGTTTTTACAACACGGTTGATAGACACTACCTTATCCACTAATTCAATTTCGCCGGATTTTACTTTATTTGTTTCTGTTTTAGACATTTTGTTTGTTTATATTTTTTCCGCCTGGACGGATATTTAAATAGGATTGATTAAAATTGAAGACCACCTTCACGGGCACCTTCGGCCAGGGCTTTAATTCTGCCATGATAAAGGTTGCCTCCTCTGTCAAATACACAACTTTCTACACCTTTTGCTTTTGCAATTTCTGCGATAGCGATACCCACTGCTTTAGCCTTTTCAACTTTTGTTCCTTCATTTGCAGTGTCCTTGTTTCTGCTGTTGGCAGATGCGAGAGTAACACCGGTAGTATCATCAATTAACTGAGCATAAATCTCTTTGTTGCTGCGAAAAACAGCTAAACGAGGTCGTGAAGTGGTTCCGGAAATTTTCTTACGGATTCTCCATTTTAATTTTTGCTTTCTGCTTACTTTTAAGTCCATGTTGTTTATTTTTTAATGAAAATGACTGTAACCATTTTCTGTTTTGAGTGATTATTATTTACCTGCTGATTTACCTGCTTTACGTCTGATAAATTCTCCGTCATATTTCACACCTTTCCCTTTGTAAGGTTCCGGTTTGCGCAGGCTTCGGATTTTGGCAGCTACCTGACCGATGAGTTGTTTGTCTGAACCTTCCAGTGTAATCGTCGGATTAGCCCCTTTTTCAGTTAAGGTTGTTACTTTTAATTCTGAAGGAATTTCAAAAATGATATTATGTGAATATCCCAAAGCCAGATCAAGTATATTTCCCTGATTGACTGCTTTATAACCTACACCCACCAATTCAAGTTTACGGGTATAACCTTCGGTAACACCTTTTACCATATTGGCCACAATAGAACGGTACAAACCATGCATGGCCCTGTGACGCAATTGTTCGGTTGGTCTTACAACCTGCAACTGACCATCAGCCTGTTCTACCTTAATATCTTTATCAATAGCTTGCGTCAATGATCCTTTCGGACCTTTCACAGTCACTTCATTAGCGGCATTTACTGTCACAGTTACGCCTTCCGGTAATGCTATTGGTTGTTTTCCTATTCTTGACATTTTTTTTATTTTATTAATTTAATATATTGAATTTCAATATGTTATAATCTTTGTTTAAACTATTAATATATATGGCAAAGCACTTCACCACCTACATTATTTGCCTTAGCTTCCTTATCTGTCATCACACCTTTTGAAGTAGACATGATAGCGATACCGAGACCATTCTGCACTCTTCTAATATCGGCTGGTTTAGCATATTGTCTCAGACCCGGACGGCTTACTCTTTCGAGACCGCGTATTGCGGGCACTTTTGAATTAGCATCATACTTCAACGCTATTTTGATGATACCCTGCTTGTTATCTTCTTCAAATTTATACTTCAGAATATAACCTTTATCATACAATATTTCAGTCATTCTCTGCTTTAACTTTGAAGAAGGTATTTCTACAATGCGATGTCCTGCCATCTGGGCATTTCTGATTCGGGTTAAGAAATCTGCTATAGGATCTGTTACCATTTTTTTTAATTTTTAATTTTCGTGTTATTAATTTTCAATTGCTTCTACCAGCTGGCTTTTTTAACACCTGGTATCAAACCGTTTAACGCCATTTCGCGAAACATGATACGAGAAATACCAAAATGACGCATATAACCTTTACCACGACCTGTGAGCTGACATCTGTTATGCAACCTTACCGGAGACGCATTTTTTGGCAATTTGTCGAGTGCTGTATAATCTCCCGCTTCTTTAAGCGTTTTACGCTTTTCGGCATATTGCGCTACCATTCTTTCGCGTTTTCTTTGACGAGCTTTTACTGATTGTTTAGCCATGTTGTATATTAATTATTTTTTACGTTTAAATTTTTAAAAGGCATTCCGAGTTCTTTCAGCAATTCGTAAGCTTCTTCATTTGTTTTTGCGGTTGTTACAAAAGTAATATCCATGCCGCTGATACGAGGTAATTTGTCGATATCGATCTCAGGAAAAATGATCTGCTCGGTAATACCCACGGTATAATTACCGCGGCCATCAAAAGCTTTATCGTTAATCCCTTTAAAATCTCTCACACGTGGTAAGGATACAGACACAAAGCGATCTAAAAACTCATACATTTTTTTGCTTCTCAGGGTAACTTTAGCACCGATCGGCATATTCTTTCTCAATTTAAAATTTGAGATATCCTTTTTAGACATTGTAGCGATGGCTTTCTGTCCACTGATATTGCTCATTTCATCTACTGCGATGTCGATCAGCTTTTTATCTGCAACGGAACCTTTTACGCCCTGGTTAAGACAGATCTTAACGAGCCTAGGACATTGCATAATGGTTGAATAACCGAATTTTTTCATCAATGCAGGTGCTACTTCCTGAGCGTATTTCGTCTGCATTCTTGGTGTGTAAGTTGTACTCATTATTTGATTACCTCCCCTGATTTTTTTGATACTCTAATTGCTTTACCATCTTTTCTTTCGCGCTTCACTTTGGTGGCTGCACCGGCTTTGGCATCCCATAGCATTACATTTGACAATGCAATTGCTGCTTCCTGCTTCACGATACTTCCCTGAGGATTTTGCGCATTAGGCTTCAGGTGTCGTGTTTTGATATTAACACCTTCTACCAGTACACGTGGTTTTAATTCGTCAGGCGTAACCGATATAACAGTCCTGGGAGTCTTTCTGTCTTTGTCAGCACCTGCTATCACCACGACCTGGTCGCCTTTTTTAATTGAATATTTTGGTTTGAATCTACTTTTCACGTCTTTTAATTTTAAATTTGTTATTAAAGCACTTCCGGTGCCAATGATATAATTTTCATGTAACCTTTATCACGCAGTTCACGGGCAACTGGTCCAAAGATACGGGTTCCGCGGGGATCATCAGCCTGGTTAAGAATTACAACCGCGTTGTCATCAAAACGAATATAAGATCCATCTTTACGACGCAGCTTGTTTTTAGTTCTTACGATCACCGCTTTGGCAACTGTTCCCTTTTTGATACCACCACCCGGCATAGCGTCTTTAATGGTAACGACTATTTTGTCGCCGATATGTGCATAATCCTGACCGGAATTACCCAATACTCTAATACAAAGTACCTCTTTGGCTCCGCTGTTGTCTGCTACTGATAATCTACTTTCTTGTTGTATCATTTTTTATTTAATTTGAAAATTTGAAAATTTGGTAATCTGAAAACTACTAAAAACTCAAATTTGTGTTGTTCAATTTATTTATAAAGCCGTTCTCCAATTTTCACATTTTCAAATCGGCTAATTTCAAATTTCTTATTTCACTTTCTCTACTACCTCAAGCAGTCTCCAGCATTTATTTTTACTTAAAGGTCTGGTTTCCATAATCTTCACGATATCTCCAATCGAACATTCATTCTTCTCATCATGCGCCATAAACTTGGTGGTCTTTTTCAAGAATTTACCATAGATCGGATGTTTCACCTTTCTCTCCACAGAAATTGTAATGGTTTTGTCCATTTTATTACTGGTAACCAACCCGATACGGGTTTTACGACGACCTCTTATATTTGTTACTTCTGACATGTTTATTATTTTTTAGTATATTAAAATCCTAATTGCTTTCTTTTTAATTCTGTTTGTAACTGAGCAATTTCTCTGCGTGTGCTTCTGATAGACATTGGATTTTCTATCGGAGTGATTGCATGGCTAAAAGCCATTCTTTTCAAACGCAAATCTGATTCTTCTATTTTACTTTTAATATCCTGTTCACTCATTGAGCGAATTTCCTGGATTTTATCTGCTTTATTGTTTTTCTTGGCCATTTTAAAAATGTTTTATTAATTCTTGATTTATGCTTCTGCGAAGTCTCTGCGAATAACGATTTTAGTTGCAACCGGTAGTTTTTGAGCAGCGAGCGACAAAGCGCCTTTCGCTACTTCGAGAGAAACACCTGATATTTCGAACATAATTCTTCCGGGATGTACCACAGCAGCATAGTATTCAAGGTTACCTTTACCTTTACCCATACGCACCTCAGCCGGTTTGTTAGTGATTGGCTTATCAGGAAAAATACGTATCCAAACATTACCTTCACGTTTCATATGACGGGTCATTGCCTGACGGGCTGCTTCTATTTGTCTGTTTGTGATCCATTTAGGCTCAAGTGACTTAAGTCCAAAGGTACCAAAGGCCAATGTAGCTCCGCGTTTCGCGTCACCTTTGATTCTACCTTTCTGTGCTTTTCTGTGTTTCGTTCTTTTTGGTTGTAACATGTTCTATTTTTCTTAAAAGAATTGTTCAAAATTTTATTTATCGCTTATTTTCCGCGTCTGTTTCCACCGCCGCCGCTGCCACCTCTGCGGTCGCCGCCACCTCTTCTGTCGCCACCGGCGCCTCTGTCATCACGACCTGGCGTTCTTTCAAAACCGGTACGTTTTTCATTTCCGGCAACAATATTCGGGTTCAAATCTCTTTTCGCCAGTACTTCACCTTTACAAATCCAAACTTTGATACCTATTTTACCGTAAACTGTCAGTGCAAATACATTGGCGTAATCGATATCCATCCTGAATGTATGCAATGGGGTACGTCCTTGTTTTAATTCTTCTGAACGGGCAATTTCTGCGCCACCCAAACGACCGCCAACTTTCACCTTGATTCCTTCAGCACCCATTCTCATGGTATTCTGTATGGCCATTTTGACAGCTCTCTTATAATTCACACGGCCTTCGATTTGCTTAGCAATTGATTCACCTACAATTTGCGCGTCCAGTTCAGGGCGTCGAATTTCCAGGATATTAATCTGCACATCCTCTTTACCAGTCAGTTTCTTTAATTCTTCTTTAATACGGTCTACTTCCTGTCCACCTTTACCGATAATGATACCCGGTCGTGAAGTGTGAATGGTAACGATCAGTTTACCCAGCATACGCTCGATAACGATCTTTGCGATACCACCCTTGTTGATACGGGCATTGAGGTAATTACGGATTTTCACATCTTCGATCAGTTTGCCAGCATAGTCATGCTTGTTGCCATACCAGCTGCTGTCCCATCCGCGGACAATACCTAACCTACTTGCTATTGGATTTGTTTTTTGACCCATTTTCTTAGTTTATTATCTCAGTATTGAAATTCAATACTTCGAATTTTTAGTTATTTATTTTTATTATCTACAATGATTGTTACGTGGTTACTTCTCTTCTTCTTTTGATAAGCCCTTCCCTGCGGAGCCGGCATCATACGTTTCAACGTACGGGCGTTGTCAACAAAAACGGTCTTTACGATCAAATCTGATTCATCGGCACCTTCATTTTTATTCTTCCAGTTTGAAATTGCACTAACCAGCAATTTTTCTAAAGGAATTGAAGAATGCTGAGCGTTAAACTTCAAAAAGCCCAATGCCTTTTCAACCTGCATGCCACGGATCACATCAACCAGCAAACGCATTTTACGTGGCGATGTGGGATAATTTCTTAATCTTGCTACTGCTTCCATTGTAAATTAAATATTTTCTTAATTATTGTAATTATTATTTGCCTCCTGAGTGTGATTTAAAGTTGCGTGTAGGAGAAAACTCACCCAACTTGTGACCTACCATAAACTCGGTAACATACACCGGAATAAATTTATTGCCATTATGCACTGCGAACGTGTGACCAACGAAATCAGGTGTGATCGTAGAACGTCTGCTCCAGGTTTTAATTACTCCCTTTTTTGCTTTGCCTTCATTGACGTTTTCCACTTTCTTTTCAAGTTTAGCGTCTATATAAGGACCTTTCTTAATTGAACGAGCCATTTATTATAAATTTATTTTAGTTTTTTAATTTTTTACCGTTACTGCGAACTATGATCAGTTTATCAGAGCCTTTTTTCTTACGTGTTTTTTCACCTTTAGCATACTTGCCGGTTCTTGAACGCGGATGTCCACCGGATGCACGTCCTTCACAACCACCCATCGGATGATCTACCGGGTTCATTGCCACACCTCTGGTACGTGGTTTGATCCCTTTCCAGCGGTTACGTCCTGCTTTACCCATTGATTCAAGTGCATGATCAGAGTTAGATGCTGAACCAACCGTTGCGTAACAATTGATCAATACTTTTCTCAATTCACCTGAAGGCATTTTCAGCACAGCATACTTTTCTTCCTTCGCATTCAACTGAGCAGAAGCCCCGGCACTACGTGCCATTTTAGCTCCCTGACCCGGTTGCAATTCAATATTATGAATAATAGTACCTAAAGGCATATTCTTCATTGGTAATGCATTTCCTAAATCAGGTGCAACCGCATCGCCGCTCATCACTTTCATACCTACAGTCAGACCTTGGGGAGCAATGATATAACGCTTTTCACCATCAGCATAATGCAGCAAGGCAATAAATGCAGTACGGTTCGGATCGTATTCGATTGAGTTTACAGTTGCCGGAATGTCTTTCTTATTGCGTTTGAAATCAATAATACGGTACATTTTTTTATGCCCACCGCCAATGTATCTCATTGCACGACGTCCCTGTGAATTTCGTCCACCCGTTCTTTTGATCGGAGTCAGCAATGTCTTTTCAGGTGTATCTGTCGTAACTTCTGCAAATGCATTACCGATTCTCCATCGGGTGCCTGCGGTAACTGGTTTATATTTTCTTAATGCCATTTTCTTTAATTAATTAAAATGCGTATAAATCGATTGTTTCTCCTGCTGCCAATGAAATGGTTGCTTTTTTGAATGAAGGCTTGCGACCCTTCAATATACCTGCCTTGGTCATTCTTGACTTATTCTTAGCCGGCACCACGCAAGTATTCACATCATCCACTCTCACGTTGTAATATTCTTCCACTGCTTTTTTTATTTCAAGCTTATTTGCTCTTTTATCCACAACAAAACAATAGCGGTTAAGCTTTTCGGTTTGCTTGTTTACCTTTTCGGTAACGATTGGTTTCTTTAATATTTCTGAAGCTTTCATTTTCTTTTGTTAGTTTTTAGGGTTATGCTACTTCTTCCTCTACATCTGTTTCTGCAAATTGTTTCACCACAGTTTCTGTCAGCAGCAACGTTTTTGCGTTCAATACATCATAAGTATTGGAATTGTAAAACACATCAGTTTTTACTTTCTGCAGGTTTCTGGTGCTCAGAAAAACATTGTCATTAAAGTCAGGCAACAAAAACAGTGTTTTAGAAGAAGCCAGGTTCAGATTGTTTAAAATACCTGCAAATTGCTTGGTATTCGGAGAATCCATATTCAGATCTTCGATCACCACGATACCATTCGCTTTGGCTTTATAAGACAAGGCAGAATAGAAAGCCAGATTTTTAACCTGTTTATTCAATTTAAAGGAATAGCCATGCGGTTTTGGTCCGAAAATGCTACCACCACCTTTGTACAAAGGGTTACGGATATTGCCTTTACGGGCGCCACCAGTTCCTTTTTGCTTATGCAGTTTACGTGAAGCACCTTTCACCTCCGCACGTGTTTTCACTTTGTGCGTACCCTGATGACGGGCAGCCAGGTATTGCTTAACTGAAAGGTATATCAGATGATCATTGGGTTCGATCCCAAAAAAATCATCAGGCAGTTCAACACTACGACCTGTTTTTTCTCCTTTTATATTTAATACTTCTATTTGCATGATTACTTTTGAATTAATACGATTGAACCATTATGACCAGGTACTGAACCACTCACGAGGATATAGTTTTTTTCCGGAAATATTTTTAATACTTTTAATGCTTTTACTTTTACGCTTTCGCCA
>JADYYU010000073.1 GCA_020853515.1 Chitinophagaceae bacterium
AAAGGTTTTAAAGAAATTGGTTTTATGCCTGAAGCTTTCATCAATTTACTGGCTATGCTGGGATGGAGCAGTACAGAAGCCCGGGAAATATTCAGCATGGAGGATCTTATTGAAAAATTCTCCATTGAACGGGTGCACAAAGGAGGCGCTAAATTTGATTATGAAAAAGCAAAGTGGTATAATCACGAATGGATCAAGCTGAGCGATGCCAACCATTTACTGCCCTTGGTGAAATGGATTTACACACAACATAAAATTGATTACAAGTCTGATGAATTATTGTTAACAGTGATCGCACTGGTCAAAGAACGATGCATCTTATTGAATGACTTTGTACAACAGGGTGTGTATTTTTTTAGCACACCACAGCAGTTTGATTACGAATCCGTAAAACCAAAGTGGGATGATACCAAGCGACTTTTCTTTGATGACTTAATACTGCAGTTTGAGCAAATGACCAACTGGACAGCCACTGATATTGAATCCATTTTTAAAAATTTAGCCGCTGCAAAAAATATTAAACCGGGCGAACTACAGCTACCATTCAGGGTGATGCTGGTAGGGGGCAAATTCGGGCCGGCTGTTTTTCAGATCGCTGAAATCATTGGCCGTGAGGAAACGATCAAACGGTGCAGGCTATTTACATTATAACCCTTTCAGCAACGAAGCACTGACAAAGCATATCATGCAGGTGCAGAATGGCGGCTTCATGGTATGAAATACACACGAATTTTACCAACCAAAATAGGTGTTTCAATATACACCGGTATTTTACGTGCGTCATCGGTGACATATACCAGCATATCTTCTCCGCCTTTGAATAAGGTACCTTCTATCAGCTTGGGTCTGAATTTGATTGTATTATAGTCCCCATAGCGGGTATGCAGTTTTTCTTTGCCTAAATAACGGATGTATAAGGGATAAACCTGATCATCGAGATACATATTAAACGGGATCACATCATTGACTTTATAACGGCTGAAATTAATATTTCGCGCATAGTAGATGGCCGACAGTACATCCTGAACGCAATCAGGCGTTTGTATACTGCCTTTGCGCGAAACAGCCGTATTCAGTTTATGATCAAATACAACGTGATCGTAAATGCGGTTACCGGTTTCGGCCACATTTCTGATAAATTTTAAAGGAAGCATAGTAGCCGTGTCTATATAACTTTCGTACACATCCCGCACTTTGTAAAACCAGTCATAGGTCTTCAGGGTATGCCCCTCTCCAGTTACATGAAACACCTTTCTTTGCTGATAGTTTTCAATAACCGCAGAGAAAGTAGCTTCGCCGGCTGCAACATATAATCCTGCTAATGTGTAGTAAACTTTAAATTTTAATTTTTCACCATGCGAAGTGCTTGTATTTTTAATTCCGCAACTCTGAAAATTTTGGGCTGAAGCCGCATTCCCAATCAGCAGCAACATGGAAAGCACACAAATAAAAACTGTACGCATATCCGCTTTTTTAGTAGTCATCCTGAGGCGTTCCGCTCCCTGTATTACCCAGGTCGTACCCGCCTCTTTCACCATCATCTGCATCTTCTTCTTCAGGCATCCCCCTCGATACACTCATTTGTGCATTGGCACGCTGTAAACTGATCTCATCAACCGCATCACATTCGTCCATACCTATCATCACGGCAGGCATTGCAAAAGTGTCTGTTTTATTGTAAACATTTTTTTCATTCGCTTGTAATTTCTTGAAAAATTCACCCCAGATGGGCATGGCCGCACGGGCACCTTCCCCGAGACCCACGCCAATAAATTTGTCGTCGCAACCGACCCACGCACCGGCCAGCAATTGGGGTGTATAGCCAATAAACCAGGCATCGGATTCGCTGTTGGTTGTACCTGTTTTTCCTGCACATTCACCCTTAATATTCCATCCCGGCTTTAATCTGCGGCCCGTACCAAATAATACGGTGCCCATCATCATTCTGATCATTTTAAAGGCTGTCACTTCATTGATCACTTCATTGCGAAGTGGCACAAAATTTTCAAGCACATTGCCATTTCTATCCTCAATACGGGTAATATAAATGGGCTGGGTATTGATGCCGTAGTTTGGAAACATTGTGTAAGCACGCAGCATTTCTATCACTGAGATATCATCTGCCCCCAGGCAAATAGAAGGATAAGCATGCAAATTGCTGGTAGTAATACCTAGTCTGCGCAAAAAATCGACAAAAGCCTGAATCCCTACTAATTTTAAAATATTTACAGTCGCGTTGTTTTTCGAATAGGCCAGAGCCTTCTTCATGGGCATGGCTCCCCTGCTTTTATCGGGACCGTAATAGCCAAAACCCGGAAACATGACAGGATTTAATGAGATAGACTGACAGGGAGAATTTCCGTTATCTACGGCCAAACAATACAACAAAGGCTTGATGGTGGAACCTACCTGCCTTTTAGTATTAACATTTACGTGGTCGTACTGAAAATACTTATGATTGATACCTCCTACCCAGGCTTTCACCTCACCGGTAGCCGGGTCCATTACCATGAAGCCAGTTTGCACAAAACCTTTCATATACTTTATACTGTCCAGCGGAGAAATGGTGGTGTCTTTTTCCCTGCGATCGTTCCATGCAAAAACCTTCATGCTGGTTTTGGTGTTGAAGTTTTTCATGATATCGGCCTCACTCATCCCTTCGGCTTTCAGACCGCGGTATCGCTCCGACTCCTTTACCGCCCTCGCCAGTGTTTTAGGATGCTGCGCCCATTTTGACGCGCTTGCAAACCGGGTTTTACCATACATCTGTTTGGCAACAGCTTCTTCAGCAAATTGTTGCATGGTAGTGTCAAGACTTGTATAGATCTTCAAACCATCTTTATATAAATTATAACCCTTGCTTTTGCACCAGATTTTCATGTCCTGCTCTACCACTTGTCTGAAATAAGGCGCTACGCCATCATGATGCGAGTCGCTCATGGGCGAAAAACTCAGCACAATAGGACGTTCTTTAAGACTTTGGGCTTCTGATGCAGAAATTTTAAAATTCTTTGCCATCAGATCCAGAACGATATTTCTTCGTTCTTTTGTTCGATCCGGATGTTTAACAGGATTAAATAAAGACGAGCCCTTGAGCATACCTACCAGCATGGCCGCCTCCTCAACATTTAAATCAATGGGCTTTTTATTGAAATATGTTTTGGAAGCACATCGAATACCAAATGAATTGTATCCCCAGGGTACGGTATTCAGGTAGAGAGTCAGAATTTCTTCTTTGGTCAGATTTTTCTCCAGTTTTACCGCCACGATCTGTTCTTTCAGTTTTTCAACCAGCCGGGTCTTCAGATTTCGGGAGCCCTGCTCAAGCAAATGTTTGGCCAATTGCTGGGTAATGGTACTTGCCCCACCACTCGGATTAAAGGTAATCACACCAAACAAGGCGCGACCGATAGCCTCTGCATCAATGCCACTATGCTGATAAAAGCGTTCGTCTTCCGTAGCAACCAGGGCGTTGATGACATTTTTAGAGATCTCGCTGTATTTTACAGGCTCCCGGTTTTCAAGAAAGTACTTCCCGATTTTGCTGCCGTCTTCAGCAAATACTTCTGAGGCAGTTGCCGATTGCGGATTTTCAAGTTCTTCCATTTTTGGCATGTAACCCAGCCATCCGGCATTGATACACAATAAAAGAATATTGAATCCAAGCACACTGCACAACAGAAATAACCACAAAAATTTGATGCTTCTTTTCATTTAAAAAAACTAAAAGGCAAATCTATTAAAAACTATGTTATGAAAGTGAAAAATTTAAGCCGGCGGCGATCTTGTCAGCGAGTGTCCTGCCGGTAAAACAATCAGAATACCTTGTGCAACATCCATGGCTGCAGACGACAGAAGATTTTAGCGCACAGTTGCATGCGGTGTCTGTCATTCACTTACCTTTGAAACATAGTGGTGCGCAATTACCCTTGCAGTAGTCGCAATGCAAGCTCGTTCACTGTATCATTCGGTTAGCCAAACAGGCCAAACATATAAAGAAGATGAATAATAAGATCGTATTTTTTGACGGTATGTGCGGACTCTGCAATTCGTTTGTTGATTTTTTACTACGCATAGACAAGAAAAACAAGCTGCTGTTTGCACCTTTGCAAGGCAAAACAGCCGCTGAATTGCAAATAAACGCAGGTTCACATGATTTAAAAACGGTGATATTTTATTCGCAAGGAAAACTGTACACAAAATCAGATGCCGTGATCGAAATTTTCAAATGCATAGGCGGCATTTGGTCAATCAGCGTAGCAGGCAGACTGGTCCCTCAAAAAATACGCAATTATTTTTATGACTTCGTGGCCCGAAATAGGCTCAGGTGGTTTGGACAAAAATCCACTTGCAGGATGCCTTCAGAAAATGAAAAAGGGCGATTATTACCCTAAATCCAGATTTATCAGCAGAATTTGCAGGGAGCTATTTTCATTGCAAGACCCGGGTTAAAAACAAGGCCCGGCTAATTGAGTTTGTCAGGTGACACCAGATCAAATTCAGGTATTTGCACTTTAAACAATTTCTTATTGAGCATATTTTCCATCTGATAAGTACCAGACATTTTGCCGATGTCGGTACGGATACTGGCCCCGGAAACATACTGAAATGACTCACCGGGTTCCAGCACAGGCTGCTGCCCCACTACACCCTCACCTTCAACTTCACGGTCGGTGCCATTGCTGTCAAAAATACGCCAGTGCCGCCTTAATAGTTTCACCGGAAAATTAGCATAATTATCGATCGACACTTTGTAGGCAAATGTGTATTCATTGAGCATCGGGTTTGATTGTTCTTTGTTATAAAAAACTTCAACGGTGATGCTGATACCTTCTGTAATTTGCTGTTCCATGAGTGTATGTAAAAATAGGATAATTTTTAAACTGACAAATTTTTTTATTCCAAAATAAATTTTTCAGGCAAATGCTTGTCCGATTCGTTTGCCCGCGCTTCAACTTCCAATGGATTGCGATAGTAACCGAATCTGACCGTATACCCAAAATACAAAAGTGGAAAAACCAGCCATCCGTATTTCTTCCATTGCAGTACATGGGTCAGCTCATGACTCAGTAAAGCGGGGTTGTTTTTGATTTCAGTAATGGTAATGCGATGCAGGTAAATCGTCTGCCCGAAAACAATGGCGCAATTATCAGCTTTCAGCACAGCGGCCGCTATCCTGGCAATGGCTGCATTTGCTTTGAAATAGACCTTGATCATAAACTGCTTTAGGGCTGCATATTCCAGGCTTTCAAAATCTGCGTGGTGTGTATTTTTGATAACACCCTGCCAATCACGTCATGTATAAGGCCTTGCTCATCGATCAAAAAGGTGGTTCGTTTCAACCCCATATATTTACGGCCATACATATTTTTTTCGCCCCAAACACCATAGGCGTGAATCACCTTCATATCCGTATCAGAAAGCAAGGTAAAAGGCAACGTAAATTTTCCGATAAAATGCTGATGCTTCTGCGCATTATCCGGACTTACACCAATCACTTCAATGCCTTTGCTTTGCAGCAATGCGTAATGATCACGCAAATTACAGGCCTCTACGGTGCAGGTAGGCGTATCGTCTTCCGGATAAAAAAACAAGGCTACTTTTTTTCCTTTATAGTCTTTAAGTGCGACCTTATTTCCGGCCTGATCTTTCAACGAAAATGCCGGTGCCTTTTGTCCTTTGGCAGGCATCGAATGGGGTTGTTCTGAAGTGCTCATGCTATATGATTTTATCTTGTTAAGTTCAGTATCTTGGTTGCTACATTATCATTTTCATCGGAGGCTTTAATAACCAGTTGATGTTTGCCTGCCGCAAAATAATCATCCATTTCGTAGTAATAGGTGTTACCCTTTTGTACCAGTCGGAGCCATTGTCCGTCTACAGAGGCCGTGCACTGCTTTACTGAAGTGGTTTCATCCCGCACTGTAAACGACAATATCTTATTCTTTGAAATATTCTGCGCATCTTTGAGGGTGGTGGAGATAACCGGTGCACGCTGATCGGTCACAATTTCGTAATCACCAAATTCGTTCACACTCACCACCACCTGCTGATTGATCACCTTAGCGGCCGAACCGTTTACCCGGGTCTCTCCTTTTTTCAGTACAACAGCCACCTTATCTTTCAACGCTGCAGGTAACGGACTTTTCGGATTTAACATAAGATCGAAGTAAGTATGTAAAGGTACCGTATTATCATGTACGCTGTAGATATATGAATAGGGGTTTGTACTGTTGCGGACTGCGCTGGTAAAGCAGATATGATCGTACAAAGCATCTTCATTCAGCACCAAGGATATAAACTGATTTTTAAAAACATTTCGTTTGCCGGCCAGCATTTCCTGTACACATTTAGGTTCTGCAGCTACTGCACTACCTCTGACAAAAAACGATACCGAGGATTTGTTATAGCGGGTATCATACACCT
>JADYYU010000074.1 GCA_020853515.1 Chitinophagaceae bacterium
CTGAGTAAAGCATGGGCAGATAAAAACAAAGACAGATCGCCTGTGCACGCTGCCACCACTACCGGAACCGCCACCGGAAGCGATTTTCTGGAAGGTAAAGATCCGGTGGCTGCGGAATTATACCGGCAAATTGCTCTGGTAGCCCCCACCAGTTACAGCATTATTTTATATGGAGAAAGCGGCACCGGCAAAGAAGTGATCGCACAAACCATTCATCAGAAAAGCCAGCGTAAAGACAAGCCCTTTGTAGCCATCGACTGCGGTACCTTGTCGAAGGAGCTATCGGGCAGTGAATTGTTTGGTCATGTAAAAGGTTCTTTCACGGGTGCATTGCAGGATAAAGCGGGTCATTTTGAAATGGCCAATGGCGGCACCCTTTTTCTGGACGAAATCGCCAATCTTTCTGCCGAGGTACAGGCCTCGCTGCTGCGTGTCATTCAGGAAAGAAAATTTAAGCGCATCGGCGGTAATACCGAATTTCCGGTAGATGTGCGAATTATTGTGGCTTCCAATGAAAACCTGCAGGAGGCTTACCAAAGCGGCAAATTCAGAGAAGATCTGTATCACCGCTTCAACGAGTTTTCGATCAACCTGCCGGCCCTCCGCCACCGCGTCAAAGATATCCCTTTATTTGCAGATCATTTTTTGCAGATCACGAATCAAGAATTGCACAAATCAATTCAGGGTTTTGACGAAGAGGTTTTGACATTGTTTAATCAGTATGCCTGGCCCGGTAATTTACGCGAGCTTCGCAATGTAGTGCGGCGTTCTGCATTGCTCTGCAACGACACTCACATTGGCGTCGCTACTTTACCCTGGGAAATTACACATCAGGCATCGCAAACAGGCAATCTGCTCAAATTAAAAAACAAAGATGCCGGTTTGAAAGATGCTGCCGCCAAAGCAGAATATGAAACCATTCTAAAAGTGCTGAAAGAAGTTAAATACAACAAATCAAAAGCGGCTGAAATTTTACAGATAGACCGCAAGACCTTGTATAATAAAATCAGATCCCTGGCAGAGATTGGTTTTGAAATCGATCACTGATTTATCCGACCACCTTTTCCTTTTTTAACTTCTGTTTGTGCTGGTGAATATTCTTCGCTTCATCCAGCGAATGTGTGGTGTACAATTCTGAATCGGCTACTGCAAGTTTAGACAGTTCGACATAAAACTTTTTGATCTGTTGAATCTCGTCATCGGTCAGGTCTTCGAGGTTTACCAGTCTATTACTGGCATTGTGGGTCGATGCCAGCAATTCATTCAGTTTGAGTTGGATAGCAGTAGTATCCTTATTTTGCGACTGCTGTATCACAAACACCATCAAAAACGTAATGATGGTAGTGCCGGTGTTGATCACAAGCTGCCAGGTATCTGAAAAGTTAAATATGGGCCCGAGAATAGCCCACATAACAATAATGAAAAAGGCCGAAATAAAGGCAATGGGCGAACCGGTAAAGCGGGTGATGACTTTTGAAAAATGGTCAAATAATTTAAACAGCTTTCTTTTCATAGGGAGTGATTTTTGTAATAAATATACTGCAAAAATAGATAGCGTTCGGCACCTGGCAACAACACCTGCATAATTATGCAATTTAAACATCGAATGCTGTAACGGGTGTACTGTCGTTCATTCTATTTTTGTAGCGACAATTGCTACCTTATGAAAAGAATACAAACCATACCCATCTTGTTGAGTATCTTGTTTTCTGCTTTTTCATTCACTGTACTGATCTCCTGTACCGAAAATAAGATCAGTGCCGGTGTGCAAAATCGCTACGCCGGCAAACCCCACGCAGATGCCGAAGAGGCTATGCGGAATGATAATAAAAATAATGACACGCAGTTTTTGATAGAGACCGCGGCACTCTGTATCAGCGAAATCAGGCTGGCGCAACTAGCTCAGCAAAAAAGCTCTAACGCTGCTGTGGTTCGACTGGGAAGCGCCCTTGAGCAGTCGCAGTCACTGGCCTTGCAGGAATTAGCTGTCTTAGCTGCCGGTAAGCATATTGTATTACCACATCAGGAAGACGGAATGGCACATCAGGCCTTTGAAGAATTAAATACCCGCACAGCAAACGACTTTGACCGGGCGTTTACAGGCACGCTGGTGCGCGTACATAGTGAAGCTATCATGCTGTTTGAAAATCGGATACGGGAAACCACTGACCTCGACATTAATAACTGGATCGAAAAGACCTTGCCGGGTTTACGGCAAACTTTAGAACAAGCTGAACTATGTGAAAAGCAATTTGCCTGGATCAGTTAATATATTCACTCACCCTTTAAATCAATTATCATGGGAAACATTTTATATTTAGTAGCGGTCATTCTCATCATTATGTGGGCCGTTGGCTTTTTTGCCTACAGCGCAGGTAATATTATTCATATCCTGCTTGTGATCGCACTGATCTCTATCCTGCTGAATATTATCCGGGGTAATAAGGCAGTTTAATCAGGCAAAGAGGGCTGATTCCGGGTTGCGTCGCTCATACGACAACGCGCTTAGCTGACGCTACTTGTTTTGGCTGAGCAAGGCATCAATCGCATGATCGATAGAGGGATACTTACATTCAAATGTTGCAGCCTTGATCTTAGCATTGCTGACCGCTGCGCTTTTGATAATCTCCTGATACATTTCACCCATGATAAGGCGCAGCATCCATTCAGGTATATTCATCTGAAGGCCTTTTTTTACTTTTAAAATAGCCTCAAAAAGTGTATTAGCAGAAACGGGCTGATCGGCTACTGCATTATATACGCCAGACAATTGCCGGTCGATCAAGAAAAGCATCATGCGGCATACGTCTTCATGATGGATCCAGCTCATGATCTGCCGGCCCTTACCCGGTATGCCAGCCACTCCAAACTGCAGGGGTGCAATCAGTTCTTTCAAAGCGCCCCCTTGCCGGCTCAGTACAATGCCGATCCGGGCAATAGCCACACTGAGTCCCGGCGATTGAAAATGCCGGGCTGCCGTTTCCCATTGCACACAGGTCTCCGCTAAAAATCCGCTACCGGCCGCATCATTTTCGGTCAATGTTTTATCGGCACTTCCGTAATAGCCGATCGCCGAGGTTGAAAGTAAAAACCTTGCTCCGATCTGCTGCTTTTGCACTGCTTCAAATAGAGTTTGCAAACTCAATAACCTGCTTTCAAGGATCGCCTTCTTTCTGTCAGCGGTCCATCGTTTACCGGCCACACTTTCGCCGGCCAGATTAATGATGGTGCAGTTGTCGGTTGAAAAAGCCGGATCGATTATTTTTTCTGCAGGATTCCAGTATATGTATCTGACTCCCTCAAGCGGCTGCGGAGTTTGCCTTTTAGTGGATAATACCACCACTTCATCCCCGCGTTTCAGCAACATGCTACATAGCAATGAGCCTATGAGACCCGTTCCGCCCGTGATCAGTACCTGTGCCATCTGTCAGTGTTTTGAAGTGAATTTATTTAATACCCTTCGTGTAATTATTTATTACTTTTGCGCAAGTTACTTTGCTGAACCCCTATAATGAAATATATATTATTTATAGCGCTTTGCTGTTATGTGCCTGTACTGGCATATGCCCAGAAACTC
>JADYYU010000075.1 GCA_020853515.1 Chitinophagaceae bacterium
CGTACGGCCTATTTTTTGTATGCGGTTTTCTTCGACGATAATGGTGCCATCTTCGATGATTTCGTCATTTTCCATCGTAATAATTCTGGCGTGTGTTAGTGCGTAAGTGCCGGTGGGCTTGTCTGTTTTGATCGTCAGATTTACATTCACAAAACGCTGATTTGCAAAAAACACAGCATCATTTTTGTTGACCTCATTATTGTATCTTTCTGCAAGTGAAACGGTGTAATATTTTTCTCCCAATGTATAATGCAAAAATTGGTTGTCGCTGCTCCAATGCAGGTTCAATCCGGCATCCTTTGCGACCTGCTTTACCGGAATAGCATTGGTAGCAGCCGACAGGTCGATCACTTTGCCGATATTCGGAAACGGTGCCACGTACACCTTGTGAAGATCTACAAAAGCCACCCACTGCCCGTCTGGAGAAATTGTAAATTGTGTACCATAGGTACTTTTGAAAATAGTTTGTTCGTTTAACCCATCCGTATTACAACTATTAAAACTGCTGTTCATACCGCCGCCAGACTGGTAGAAAATTTTACTGCCATCACTGCTGAAAACAGGATTGTCTCCTTTATCTGTTACAAATGTTTTTGCACTGCCATCGGCATTCATCAGATAGATGCCTGCATTCACAGCATTTGAAACACCTAAAATTGAATTTCCATCTTCTTTTTGAAACACAATTTTCTTTCCGTCTGGTGAAAAGGAAGGGGTACGATAGATTGCTTTTGTAAGGGTGATTTTCTGCGAAACACTACCCGATTCGAAATTCATAGTGTGTATGCTACCCATGTTTTCATCGTTCCAGGTTACAAAGGCCAGCGTGCGGCCATCAGGTGCAAAAGCCGGATCAAATTCAAAGTCGGTGTTATTGGTCAATCTGACTGGCTCTCCATCGGGTAATTGCTTTTTCCATAAATAGCCTACGGCATTAAATACCAGCCATTTGCCATCAGGGGAAGTTTTGGCATGGCGTATCACCTGTGCCGTGAAATATTCAGGATCAATATTTTGTTTAAACCGCACGGCATCTGCGATCTGTACGTTGACATCGCAGCTAAACGGAATTTCTGTTTTTACATTTAGCCGGGTTGCATCAACACGAATTATTTTACCTTCACTCCAGATCACGATGTCGTGATCGCCCGGCATCCAGGCGAATCCGGTATACACTCCGAAAGTAGTCCAGGCTTCCTGCTGGTCTTTGCTCAACTGGTCATACACCGGCCACTCTTCACCAGTTTCAAGGTTACGCAGATATAAAACGGTTTTCGTTCTGATCCTTTTTACAAAAGCCAGTGTTTTGCCGTCATGTGAAATTTGTGGACGAAATGCTCCTCCTGGTCCACCAGTAACCTGTTCATTCGTCCCTTTATTCCGGTCATATCTTTTGATCACAAATATCTGATTGTTTGGATCTTTATTATACTGAAAAAATCCTCCCGGATACATGTCTTCGCTGTAATAGACGAACTTACCATCTGAAGAGCAACTGGGTTCATTCAAATCCTGCTGATCATTTTTCCGGCTGGTGAGTTGCAGGCCTTCGCCTCCGGAAATATGATAAATCCACAGTTCGCCGGCTCCCAGTGAACGGGTTGACGAAAAGTGTTTTTTTGCAATGATGTACTGACCGTCCGGAGCCCAGACTGCGTTATTCAGCAGGCGAAAATTTTCTTTGGTAATCTGGCGGGCATTTTTTCCATCACGGTCCATCACCCAGATATTATCGCCACCACCGGCATCTGATGTAAATAGTATTTTACTGCCATCCGGGCTATAACGGGGCTGCACTTCCATTGCCAGTCCGGTTCTGATGGCATGAGCTGTTCCGCCTGTAATTGGTATGGTGTACAAGTCACCCAACAGATCAAAAACAACTTCTTTCCCGTCAGGTGATACGTCCAGATTTAACCAGGTTCCTTCAGAAGTGGTAAATGAATATGATTTAAGCGGGAGATCAGGATTGTTAACATCCCATTTATTTTTGTCCTGAGCCTGCGAAATCACTACTGTACAGACTAAAAGGGAAAGGAGAATTTGCTTCATGTAAATTAATTGAGAGGATGAAGATAATGTAGCAAACTTATATAAAAAACCGAATCGGATGAATGGTGGTAACTAATTGATTTTATGCGCTGTTACAGTGAGTTGATCAGAAATGGACGGTATTCGTATGACAGGTGATATTCACCCTGTGTGCAAACATACAGCGATGTACCATTGGTACTGAGTCCGGTGATGTGCACAGAATCAAGCTGACAGGCTTGCCATTGTGCCTTTGCATTGCCGGCGCAACATTGAAATAGTGCGAGCAGCCAAAGTATTTTATTCATAGTAATTACAATCTGTTTTCTGAAAAGACGTACTGTCTGTAATTTAAGTTTAGCTATTCTGCCTATTTATTTATGCGGTGCGGGTACTGTGAAATTTGCAGAGGGCATTCCTTTGTATGGCAGTTGCTGTTGTATATGCCGCAAGCATCGTGATAGCCACTTTGCATAATTTTTAGTATTCCTTACACAATTACCGGATTGTTGCTGCTTTGTGTAGTACTATTTCTAATTTGCGGTATATGCAGTGAGGAGTTCTTACTGCCTGCAAAACTGATGGCTTATATGAAATGGTTTGGGAGAAAAAACAACAACAACGATTTTTTGCAATTACTTCCTCAGGCTATTTCTATGCTGAAGAAAAATATTTTAGATCCCTTTTTTGGTGATAATAATTACGATCGTTATATCAATGAAATGCCACCGCTAAGGTCTGAAATTTTTACTTATGAAAAACTCGAACAACATGCCATATCGCTGGCAAAGCGACATGTAGTGACTGAGAGCGCTGCACCGGAGCAACTGTTGAAACGATTAGCTGAAAACGAGAATATTCTGCTTGAAGTGTATGTGTTGCTTTCACTTTCAATCAAACAGAATAATCCCATCGCGCCGGGCGCCGAATGGTTGCTTGATAATTTTTATCTGATCGAAGAACAAATTTACACTGGTAAAAAACACTTGCCAAAAGGTTACAGCAAAACGCTGCCGCGACTCTTTAAAGGTGAATCGGCAGGTTTGCCCCGTGTTTATGATATGGCGGTTGAAATTATATCGCATTCCGATGGTCACCTCGATCTGGAAAGTATCAAAGGTTTTGTGAAGGCTTATCAAACGGTTGATTACCTCAAACTTGGTGAACTATGGGCGATGCCGATCATGTTTCGACTGGCATTGATCGAAAATTTGCGCAGACTTTCTATTCTCATCGCTGAAGAAATAGCGAATAAAGCACTGGCCAATAAGTGGGCTGATGACCTGATCGCAGTGGCAGAATCTGATCCTAAAAATCTGGTATTGGTGATCGCTGATATGGCACGTTCTGAGCCTCCGATGGAAAGCACCTTTGTAGCAGAACTCAACAGGCGCCTGCTCGAGAAGGGCAGCATCCTTTCTTTACCATTAAACTGGATCGAAAGTACCTTATCTGAACTGGGATTTAGCAGTAATGAACTCATCGTACTGGATAACCGGAATCAGGCTGCGACGCAGGTCTCGGTCAGTAACTGTATCAATAGTTTCAGATTTTTAAGTACTACTAACTGGCGCGACTTTGTAGAAGATGTAAGTATTGTAGAAGATATACTGAAACGTGATCTTGACGGCGTGTATGGCAGCATGGATTTCTACACCAGGGATAGTTACAGGCATGTTGTTGAAAAACTTGCTTTCGATGCAGGTATGTCAGAACAAGCTGTAGCGGAAATGGCCATCGACTTTGCAATGAAGCATGCAGGTGCCGGAAACGGTCAGCGACTGGCACATGTTGGATATTATTTGACCGGAAAAGGTTTTTTACTAATCGCCCGGGCTGCTAAAGCGAAAAGAAGTTTTCGTCAGCACTGCAACAAAATGACCAATGAAAGACCCTTAACTGTTTACCTCGGTGGCATTGCCATTTTATGCGTACTGATTTGCAGTCTGTTGCTGGTTGAAGCCTACACTGAAAACCTTAGTTCAGCGCTATTTGTTGCAGTCATCGTTTTTGCTTTAATTACAACTACCAGACTGGCCGTGTCGTTAGTAAACTGGCTGAGTACTATCCTGACCATACCATCCCTATTGCCACGAATGGATTTTTCGAAAGGAATACCGGATGATGCTAAAACGATGGTTGTTATTCCGACGATGCTCACAAATGTTGCAGCAATTGAGCCATTGCTGGAATCACTGGAGGTGCGATTTCTTGCCAATAGAAATGTGAATCTCAGTTTTGCATTACTGACAGATTTCAGGGATGCGTCTACCGAACAAATGCCGGATGATGAAGAAATTCTCGACACCGTTCGAACTGGTATTGTCAGTTTGAATGTCAAATATGATCGGCCTTCAAATGATACTTTCTTGTTGTTTCACCGCCCTCGCAAATGGAATCCTTATGATAAAATTTGGATGGGATATGAAAGAAAACGTGGTAAGCTGAGTGAACTAAATGCTTTGCTGCGAGGTGGGGGAGTGCATAATTTTTCAGAGATCATTGGCGACCGTAAGTATTTTTCTGATATCAGATACATCATTACGCTTGATACGGATACGCAGTTGCCGCGGGATACGGCCTGGAAAATGATTGCCACAATGGCTCATCCTCTTAATCAGCCTGTTTACTGCGCAAATAAGAAGCGGGTTACAGAGGGCTATAGTATTTTGCAGCCGCGTGTTTCAAACAGTTTGCCTTCGGCAGATAGTTCTTTTTATGCGCGTCTGCATGGGAATGATCCCGGCACGGATCCTTATACTAAAGCTACCTCAGATGTTTATCAGGATCTTTTTTTAGAAGGATCTTTCATTGGAAAAGGGATCTACCACATTGATGCTTTTGAAGAGGCTGTTAAAGACCGGTTTCCTGAGAATCGTATCTTAAGTCATGACCTGTTGGAAGGTTGTTATGCACGCTGTGGTCTGATTACAGACGTTCAGCTTTATGAGGAATATCCATTGCGATATGACACTGATATGCAAAGGCGTCATCGCTGGATCAGGGGCGACTGGCAGATCGCGAGATGGATCTTGCCGGTGGTACCGTCACTCAGTGGCAAGTGGTACCGGAATCCCTTGTCGCTGTTGTCAAGGTGGAAAATTTTCGACAATGTCCGCCGGAGTTTAGTCCCTATGTGTTTGTTACTTTTGCTGCTTTTTGGCTGGATGATTTCATCGGCGGCCTGGTTCTGGACATTGGCAGTGACAGTTATTGTAATGCTGCCGGCAGTGGTTAATTTATGTTGGGATCTGCTTAAAAAGCCTGCGGATGTAGATTTTTATCAGCATTTTGAATACAGTGTACGTTCTGCACTGAATAATTTCATACAGCAGTTACTTGAGCTCACATTTTTGCCTTATGAAGCCTACGCCAATACAGATGCTATTATCCGCACGATTTGGAGAATGGCCGTTTCAAGGAAAAATCTGCTGCAATGGAATCCCTTTGGTAATTCCGTACAACGAAAGAATACAGTTTCTGAGGCCTATAAAACGATGTGGTTTGAACCTGCTTTTGCAGTTATTGTTTATACATACCTTAGCATATGGGAAGGCCCTGTGGTTTTGATCGCCTTGCCATTTCTCACCTTTTGGATGTGCGGACCGCTTATAGCCTATGCGATCAACAGACCGGTCGAGGCCGATATGGTTAATGTTTCTGGTGAACAGGCTGTTTATCTGCGTATGTTATCAAGAAAGATCTGGGGTTTTTTTGAAAAATTTGTTACGGCAGAAGATCACTGGCTTCCACCGGATAATTATCAGGAAGAGCCTGTTGAAAGAGTTGCGCACCGTACTTCTCCTACCAATATTGGATTGTCTTTGCTGGCAAATCTCACTGCGTATGACTTTGGTTATATTCATGCCACACAACTGATCGATCGGACAGAAAATGCAATGGCTACGCTGCATAAAATGGACCGCTACCGGGGGCATTTATTTAACTGGTATGATACCATTACCCTGGCGCCTTTATATCCAAAATATGTATCAACGGTTGATAGTGGAAACATGGCCGCTCATCTCATTACTTTAAAACAAGGGCTTCTGCATATCGCTGATGAACCGCTTATCTCTGATTGTTTTTTGAACGGTCTTTCTGATCTGCTTCATATTATCATGTCTTTTGGAAAACGACCTGAATTGCTGATAAGTTTCAAAAATGAAATTGATCGAATTCACATCGGCAACCTGACTTTGCACGAGGCTAAAGAAACTATTGAATATCTTCAGTCGTCGTTTCGGACGATTGCATCCGGGCTGCATACCGATGATGCCGAACTGAATGGCTGGGTGCAAAAAGTTGAAAGTCATTTGAGTTCTGCCAAAACAAATCTTGTGACCCTGGTTCCCTGGTTAATGATGAGCAAGGTTCCGGAAAAATTTCGTGATCAGTTGTCTGCAATGAATAAGATTCCCACATTACGTGAACTTTCGGGCAGTGATAAAATACTCAATTTAATAAAACATGTTTTGAATGCTGAAGATCATTTGGACAGCGATACGCAATGGCTTGCTGATTATTCAGATGCAGTATCCAGGGCCACGTTATATGCGCAAAAACAACTGGATTCTCTCGAATGGCTTGCAGCAAAATGCATGGATTTTGCAAATATCGATTTTGATTTTCTGTACGACCGATCTCAGAACTTATTGTCGATTGGTTATAATGTTGATGAACGACGTCGGGACAACAGCTTTTATGATATGCTGGCCTCTGAAGCACGTTTAACAACATTTATAGCGATTGCTCAGGGTAAACTGCCTCAGGAAAGTTGGTTTGCACTTGGCAGGCAACTTACCAGTCAGGGCAACGTTCCGGTGCTGTTGTCGTGGAGCGGGTCTATGTTCGAATATCTGATGCCTTTACTTGTGATGCCTACTTATCAAAACACCTTGCTCGATCAAACTTACCATTCTGTGGTGCAAAAGCAAATTGAATATGGAAAGCAAAGCGGCGTTCCCTGGGGTGTTTCAGAGTCAGGTTATAATATGGTAGATGCGCAGCTCAACTATCAATACCGGGCCTTCGGTGTACCTGGCATCGGATTTAAGAGGGGATTGGGTGAAGATTTGGTGATCTCTCCCTACTCTACGGTGATGGCGTTGATGGTAACACCGAACGCGGCCTACAAAAATTTACAGGATATGAAGCAACTGGGTTTTGAAGGCAGATACGGTTTTTATGAAGCGATCGATTACACGGCATCGCGGTTATTGCGCAAACAGAAGCGGGTTGTCATCAGATCATTCATGGCCCATCATCAGGGTATGTCCTTACTTTCACTGGCTTATTTGTTGCAAAACCGTCCTATGCAGCAACGATTTGAATCGGATGTGCATATTCAGTCGGCCTTGTTGTTACTGCAGGAGCGCATTCCACGGATCACTACTTTTTACAGTCCAAGTGTGCATGCAGGCGACAGCAGTTTTGTTTCAGGCAGCGATCATTCAATCAGGGTAGTAAATACGCCACATACTCAGGTACCTGAAATCAAATTATTGTCAAATGGTCGTTACCATGTTATGGTAACCAATTCCGGTGGAGGCTACAGCCGCTGGAAGAATATTGCCGTTAACCGATGGCGTGAAGATATAACCTGCGACAATTGGGGAAGTTTTTGTTATATACGAGATCTCGATCAGGGTCATTTCTGGTCAACAGCATATCAGCCCACCTTGCAGCAAGGCGAGAATTACGAAGCCGTTTTTTCAGAAGGTCGAGCGGAGTTTCGCCGGAGAGATTTTTCGTTGGAAACTCATACCGAAATTGTGGTGTCGCCGGAAGACGATATTGAATTGAGAAGAGTGCGGATCACAAACCGATCACGTAAAAAAAGAACTCTTGAGATCAGCAGTTATGCTGAAGTTGTGCTGACAACACCCGCTGCTGATGAGGCACACCCTGCCTTCAGTAATTTATTTGTAAAAACGGAAATTATTAATCATCGGCATGCCATTATAGTGACAAGACGCCCCCGTTCAGAAGAAGAAAAGCCGCCTTACATGTTTCATGTGATGAAAGTACATGACGCAGAAATTTTAAATATCTCCTACGAAACAGATCGCGATAAATTCATCGGCAGAGGGAACAGCACAGAAAAACCTAAAGCTATGCAGCAAAGTGAACCATTGTCCGGGAGTGCGGGTTCTGTGCTCGATCCGATCGTGTCTGTGCAATACCGCATCGAACTGGAAGGCAACGAATCTGTGACCGTTGATATTTTATATGGTATGGCCGAAACCAAAGAAGTTTGTTTAAATTTAGTAGAGAAATACCAGCAACAACATTTGTTCAATCGTGTCCTTGAGCTGGCCTGGACGCATAGTCAGGTGATTTTACGGCAAATGAATGCACAGGTGTCAGATACCCAGTTATATACGCGTCTGGCCGGTTCGATCATTTACGCCAATCAATCTTTAAGAGCAGATCCATCTGTTATTATCAATAATAAAACCGGGCAGTCAGGGCTGTGGCGTTATTCTATTTCCGGTGATATTCCGATCGTACTCGTTCAGCTTGAAGATGCATCCAATATTTTGCTGATCAGGCAAATGCTGCAGGCCCATTTATATTGGAGTTTGAAAGGACTCATGGTTGACCTGGTGATCTGGAACGATGATCATAGTGGCTACAGGCAGGAGCTGCATAATCAGATACTTGGTCTGATTGCCCCTGAAATGGGCAATGAGCTCAAAGAAAAACCCGGCGGGATCTTTATCCGTTCGGTTGAACATATTTCACACGAAGACAGGATCTTATTTGAATCTGTTGCCCATGTGATCATTGCTGACCGCTACGGCACGTTGGAAGAGCAGATTAACCGGCGGTCAAAAATAAAAATGACCATCCCTCATTTTTCACTCTCAAAATCACTGCCGGCAGCATATACATCGCTCGGGCAGCGGACTGATCTGCTTTTTTACAACGGAATCGGAGGTTTTAGTCCAGAAGGAAATGAATATATAATTTACACCACGCCGGAGCTTAGCACCCCGGCACCCTGGATCAATGTATTGGCTAATGCAGCCTTTGGTAGTATTGTCACCGAAAGCGGGCAATCCTATACCTGGGTTGAGAATGCCCACGAAATCAGACTCACACCCTGGAATAATGATCCTGTCACCGATCTGAAAGGAGAAGTATTTTATTTAAGAGATGAACTCAACGGAAATTTTTGGTCTCCTGCACCCCTTCCTTGCCGAGGACGGTCATTGTATGTCAGTACGCATGGTTTTGGATACAGTAAATTTCAACATAGTGAAGACGGAATTTATTCTGAAATGATGATGTACACAGATATAGAATTACCAGTTAAGTATATTGTTATAAAATTGCATAATCAGTCAGGCAGACCACGTCGGATTTCGGCAACAGGATATGTAGAATGGGTGCTGGGTGATACCCGTTCGAAGTATTTAAAGCACACTGTTACAGAAATTGACGAAAGCAGCGGCGCATTGTTGGCAAGCAATGTATATAGTTCCGAATTTGCGGGCAGAGTTGCTTTTTTTGACACAGATAGTCGGAATCGTTTTTTTACTACTGATCGTACTGAGTTCATTGGTCGTAATGGTACACTTGCTGATCCGGAAGGGTTGCACAAAGCACGCCTTTCAGGCAAAACCGGTGCTGCACTGGATCCCTGCGCCGTGTTGCAGGTTGCTTATGATTTAGCAGAAGACGAAGAACGCGAACTGATTTTCAGACTGGGTGCCGGCACAAGCAGACAACATGCACTCGAAATAATCCAACATTGTGAAGGTCATGCCGCTTCGGCTGCTGCATTACATCAGGTGAATATTTATTGGAGGAAGGCATTAGGGGCCGTGCAAATGCAAACACCGGATCTCGCTTTTAATATATTGAGCAACGGCTGGCTCAATTATCAAACCTTATCAGGCAGACTATGGGCCCGTAGCGGGTTCTACCAGTCGGGTGGTGCATTTGGATTCAGGGATCAGTTGCAGGATGTGATTTCCTTATTGCATTCACAGCCCTTACTTTGCCGCTCGCAAATTCTGCTATGTGCCTCCCGTCAGTTCAGGGAAGGTGACGTGCAACATTGGTGGCATCCACCCTCAGGGCGTGGTGTGCGTACTACCTGCTCAGACGATTACCTGTGGTTGCCATTTGTGGTTTGTAAATACATCACGACTACAGATGATACCGCAATCTTAGAAGAGCAAATCCATTATCTGGAAGGCCGGTTGCTGAATGAGGCTGAAGATTCCTATTACGACCTCCCGATCAGATCAGATACGATCGCAGGTCTTTACGAGCATTGTGTGAAGGCCATCAGTTACGCCTTGAAATTTGGAGCACATGGCCTGCCGTTTATCGGTTCCGGTGATTGGAATGATGGCATGGATAAAGTGGGCAATCAGGGCCGAGGTGAAAGTGTCTGGCTTGCGTTTTTTTTATACGATATTTTAATGCGCTTTGAAAAAATCGCCTTGCTTAAAAGTGATTTCAGCTTTGCGAAGAAGTGCACTGATGAGGCCGCACTATTAAAGTCTAATATCAGGCAACATGGATGGGATGGTCAGTGGTATCGTCGTGCCTATTTTGATGATGGGACGCCTCTTGGTTCGCATACGAATGAAGAATGTAAAATTGATTCAATTGCCCAAAGCTGGTCGGTATTGTCGAAGGCAGGTGATGAAAATAAAATTCATGTTGCGTTGCATTCGGCCGAAAATTATCTGGTGAAGAAGGATTCAGGCTTGATTCAACTTTTTGATCCGCCGTTTGATCATTCCGCATTAAATCCCGGCTATATTAAAGGCTATGTTCCCGGAGTACGTGAAAATGGCGGGCAATATACCCATGCCGCGATCTGGCTGGTGATGGCTTTCGCGGCAGTGGGCGACACGCAAAAAACGTGGGCTTTGCTGCAAATGATCAATCCTCTTAACCGGGGCGATACCCCCGAAAAGATCCGCGTGTATAAAACCGAACCTTACGTCATGGCTGCCGATGTGTATGCTGAACCTTTGCATAAAGGGCAGGGGGGCTGGACTTGGTACACCGGCTCTGCGGGATGGATGTATCAGCTCATGTTGGAATCATTTATTGGCCTGCAAAGGATGGGTAGTACACTTCATTTTAAACCGTGTATTCCAAACGAATGGAAAACATTTGACATGACATACCATTATCAGTCAGGTCTGTATCAGATCCGGTTTTTGCAGGTACAGGTATCTGAAGTGAAGCAATGCCGCATCACTGTAGATGGCTCCTTGCAGCAGGATGGAATCATACAAATGCTCGATGACGGAAAGGTACATGAGGTACTGGTAGAATTGTTCCGGACAGCCGATTCATATTAATAATCAGCGATAAGAACAGGTTTTTTTTATCAAATGTTGCGTGATCAACACATGGGTTAAGCAAGTAAAATGACTTTCAACGCTTTTTCTTTTGCCGCATGTTCAAATGTGTCATAGGCCTCTATGATCTGTGCTAATTTAAAACGATGTGTGATCAGTTTTTGCGGATCCAGTTTTTTTGATTGAACATTTTTAAACAGCATCGGTGTTGAAAAGGTATCTACAAGCCCCGTGGTAATGGTGATATTTTTCGACCACAGTTTTTCAAGATGAAGCACTGCACTTTTACCATGAACCCCAATATTGGCAATGGTACCACCTGCACCGATGATGGCAGTGCATAATTCAAAAGTTTCCGGAATCCCGACTGCTTCTATGGCCGTGTCGACCCCTTTGTTGTTAGTAATTTTCAATACGGATTCAAGCGCATTTTCAAGACTGTTATTGACTATATGGGTTGCGCCAAAAGTAACAGCAACGTTCAGCCGGTTAACGTCAGGATCTATCATAATAATTTGAGCGGGTGAGTAAAACTGTGCAGTCAGTAAGGCTGCCAGACCGATAGGTCCTGCCCCTGCAATTGCTATTGTATCACCCGGTTTAACCCTGCCGTTCAGCACCCCGCATTCAAATCCGGTCGGTAAAATATCGCTGAGCATCACAAGGGCTTCTTCATCTGCACCCGCTGGAATAGGGTACAAACTACTATCAGCAAAAGGAATCCGGACATACTCTGCCTGCGTGCCATCAATCGTATTGCCGAGTATCCAGCCACCGTGTTCACAATGTGAGTACATCGCTTTACGGCAATATCCGCATTTTCCACAGGAACTGATGCAGGAAATCAAAACATGGTCTCCGATGTTGAAATTGTTGACTGCTGATCCCTTCTCCTCTATAATCCCAACTCCTTCATGGCCGATAATACGGCCTGCGGTAACCGAGGCTACATCCCCTTTTAGGATATGCAAATCAGTACCGCAGATAGTTGTTACAGATATTTTTACAATAACATCTGTGGAGTCGATGAGGACTGGTTTGTCTTTTTCTTCCCAGGTTTTTTTTCCGGGGCCGTGATATACAAGTGCTTTCATAGGATATATTGAATAGTAATGAATGAAATAAAAAACAAGCAGCCTGCCTGAATTGGTCAGGTGACTGTACACTGCAAAATGACAACGTGTCGAATTAATTTTTTGGTATCAGGAAGTCGTGAATTTGTTGCTGTTTCGATACTCAATCATTTTATTCGCTCGCTATACACCCTGTACATTGATCAGTACAAAGTTATGCTGCATGCACTCACATTCTTTATACTACAGGTAGTTTCATTTGCATGATTAACCCCGGTTTTGCGTTCAGTAATCCTGGTGACATAATACAATTCAAAACCGGTGAAATTCTTATTTTGCGATCAGTTTTTTGATCAGCCGATTTGTAAGGCATACAGGTTTGACCCTGCAAGTTTTTTACAGTAAAGGATTGTTTTATCAAACACATCGGCATGTTTTGATGATGCTGCTTTTTATCTGCAATATACCTTCTGTTGTGACGAGTTATGCCAACTGATTTATGGTGGTATGATCGGATTTTTGCAGCTATTTTGGAGGCTTTGATTTCTCCGTTTTCTGCGACTGAATTTTTCTGAATAAAAAAAATAAAACACTGCAACTTAAATACGGAATGGTAGACAAGGCGATTTTGTAATTATGTGCTATAAAACCGATCAGCAGCACAAACAGTACGAAGGCACTCATCAGAAGCACGGCTATAAGATTCAAAACCCTGTTCGGTTTTCTGCTGCAAGCTGAAATGAGCGTCAGGGAAAGTGCGCCGATCAGCATTACGATGATTGGGTGGGTGAGCGTTTCAAGAGAATTTGCTTTTTTAGTGAAAATGAGCATAGCTAATTCAAACATGAAATGGGCTTGTGTTTTTCCCCACTCAAGATAGAGTAAAAAAAAGGAGAAAAACAAACCGGCATTGATCACTCTGATTTTATCACAAGCTTTCATGTACTTAAATTAATGGTAAGTTGCTATGGTTTGGAGAAACGGCAGTACGCTACAGATTTAATTTGGGGAGGTGTTTTTCAAGAGTGGCTTTTAATTTCTTGTTGAGCTGTTTGTATTCTTCATCCAGGGCCTCGATCGCCTTCAGTTGAATGTCGTTTGGCTTGGCTTCCATGCTGCAAAAACTGCCATATAATTTGGATGTTTTTTCCCGAAGTTTTTCTTCGTCTGCAAAAATAGAAGTCTGCTTGGTCGCCATTAATTCTGCACGTATTTTTTCGATATCAGCCAGCATCGCTTTATTTACCTTGCTGTTGGAGTCTGCCTTGAGTTTTGTTTTGTAATACTGAATTGTATCGACGTCGGCGTTGATGTTGTTATAGAGCTGTTGCAGTTGCATCGCCTTATTATATACCAGCGTTCTGTCTGCCGCGCTCAGGTCTTTATTGTCGGCGTCATGTACACATTGCACTTTGGAGGTATATATCTGATCTTTTATTTTCAGTTCTATGGTGTAGGTACCTGGCAATACCATGGGCGCAGTAAATCCGGCGCCATCCATTTTTGTACTACCTTCAGCAACTTTGGGCGGCAGGCCTCTTAAATTCCAGTACACCTTATTGATGCCTTTTCGTTTAGAACCGGGCATGGTTTGTATCAGCGTATGATTAGCATCATAAATTGAAATTTCAGCACTACCTGTATTTAATCTTTCCTTTAGATAGTAGTCGATACTGGGATTTGAAGGAGGATTGCCGGCCCACCAGCCTCCCGATACTTCCGGCCCACCCCAGCCATATTGGCCGTTATTGAGCGTCATGGCTGCTGTTGGAAACAGGTACACGTCTTTTTCCCATATTTCTGCTGTCAGATTTCGCATCACAGAAATATCGTCTACTATGAAGATACCCCGTCCGTGAGTGCCTACTATCAGATCGTGGGTTTCGGGGTGTATTTTAATATCGCGAACCAGCGCATATTCAGGAATATTATTTTTCATACGCAGCCAGTGATTCCCTCCGTCAAGCGTTGCGAACAAGCCCATTTCTGTGCCCAGAAAAAGCAAATTTTTGTTGACCGGGTCTTCACATATTTTATGAGCAAAACCGGTAAAGTCGTTGTGTTTGATTCTGGTCCATGAATGTCCCATGTCGGTTGATTTACCTAAGTAGGTTGCATGATCGCCGTACATATGATTTTCGAAAGTGGCATACACTGTATTTTTATCAAAATGCGATGGTTCAATACTGCTTACCCATGTGCCGGCAGGAATACCGGCTGCTGCATAGGCCGAAGCCGTGTTTTTCCAAGTTTTACCGCCGTCCGTTGTGTACTGTATATTGCCATCATCTGTTCCTACCCAAATCATATTTGCATCGAGCGGACTTTCGGCAATGGTAAAAATGGTACAATGATTTTCAGCACTTGTGTTATCAGCGCTGAGGCCGCCACTTTCTTCCTGTTTCTGCTTGTCTTTATTATTGGTTGTAAGGTCGCCTGAAATTCTTGTCCAGTCGCGTCCCTGATTAACGGAACGATACAGGTACTGCGCTCCGGTATATAAGTTCTTTGAATTTTTGGCACCCGTAACAAGGGGCGTATTCCAGTTCCAGCGAAGCTTCTCTTCCTGACTTGTTTGCTTGGGCTGTATTTCTTCACTTTTCATATTTTGGAGGTTTACCCTGCTCATATTACCGCCCTGATATTCTGAGTACACGGTTTGTCCGTCTGCATCCGGTATGGTCCAGAATCCGTCGCCACCGCCCACACGGCTCCAATGCGCATTGGAGATGCCGCCCGGTGCTGCAGAAGGAGCCATCCAGCTACCATTATCCTGCAGGCCGCCATACACTCTGTAGGGTTTTTGGAGATCATACGCAACATGGTAAAACTGTCCGACCGGTAAGCTGTGGGTGAATGTCCAGGTGATCCCTTTATCGATGCTTTTGTACACCCCCCCATCCGTACCCAGATAAAGTAAATTGGTATTATCCGGATTGATCCATAAAGCATGCATATCACTATGCACCCAACCACCATCGCCGCTTGCACCACTAAATGAATATCCGCCATCATCCGAGTATGAAAATTCATAGCCGGGCCGATACACTCTTTTTGCATCTTTAGGGTCTACTTCAAACGTGCTGAAATAAAAAGGGCGTGCACATACATTCATGGTTGCGCTTTGATTTTTCCAGCTTTCGCCGCCATCTTCAGATATGTAAAGTCCGGTGCTTTTACTTTCAACAATGGCCCACATTTTTTTTGGGTCGGAAGGTGCCAGCGCCATGGCAATACGACCGAAAGGTTTGGCCGGAAGTCCATTCGTAATCTCTTTCCAGCTTGCTCCGCCGTCGGTGCTTTTAAACATACCGCTGCCTTCGCCGCCTGAATTGAAGCTGAAAGGCTGCCGTCTGAACTGCCACATAGCGGCATATAATATATCGGGATTTTTTGGATCCATCAATAGTTCTGCACAGCCGGTTTTTTCATCTTTATATAAAATTTTTTCCCAACTTTCGCCGCCGTTCACTGATTTGTATAATCCACGATGTCTGCTGTCGCTCCACAAAGGACCGGGTACTGCTACATATACGATCTGATCATTATTGGGGTGTACAATTACTTTTGAAATATGTTCCGTACTGTCAAGCCCGATAAACTTCCAGTTGTCGCCTGCATCAGTTGTTTTGTACATACCGTTTCCGATCGATACGGAATTGCGCATATTGCTTTCGCCGGTACCTACATAAATAGTTGCCGGTTTTTTCTGGCTGATACCGATAGCGCCGATCGATTGGCAATACTTATCGAAAATGGGCCTGAACGACGTACCCGCATTGGTTGATTTCCAGATGCCGCCACCTGCCGTGCCCACGTAAATTACTTTGGTGTCGCTATTGACCCCAACGATGGAAGTGATACGACCACTCATAGTGCCCGGCCCTAACTGCCTGGCTTCGAGCATGCCAAACATGCCTGAATTAACGGTGGTTTGTGCTACAGCGTGCAGCGATGCCAAAAGCAAAATGGCCAGTGAGATTTTTTTCATGCGGGTGCGTTTTTTATTTTTTAAAAGAAAAAGGTCTGCATGATACAGACCCTTATTTTATGACGGAATTATATTAATTGGATGGTTTGAACAATGACTCGTCGATCGTACTGTTGATCGTTAATTTTGTAATTTCTATGTCACCATTGTCGCCACCTATTGAAAATGGATATACAATGCCTTCGTCAATTTTTTTATAATTGCTATAGGTGCTTACTGATTCAACTTCTTTGCCATTGGCTTTTACTTTTTGTACCTGCTTGATGGTATAAAACGTCGCAGGGTCGATCCAGAAAGTTGTTTCCTGTCCATCTTTATCGGTCAGTTTTACCTTTAAACATTCCGTGCCGTCCAGATCGTCTTTGCCCAGATACTCGGCTTTTTTACCCATTTCTTTGTAGGTAACAAATTCATCAAGCAACGACAATTCATCCTGTGAAGTTTTTACATCGTCTGCTGTCATTGGTTCTGCTTTGGTTTGTCCAGCAAAAGGCATATAGCCCCATCCTGCTGTCTGCGTAAGAATCTGGTAGCCATTCATACCGGCCACAGCGATGTCCATGCGCATTGCTTTATTATGAATCTGCGTTCTTGTAACCTTGATTTCAGCGCCCTGAGCTTTTATGCTCGCGTCCATCACCATCGAATTGATTTTTTTCCAGTTTTCTGCACCGCCAATGGCTATGATATGCTTGTTGATTATTTCGTCTGCAGTTTGCGCAAAAGCTAATTGTAATGAGAGCACTGCGCAAAGGGATAAGATTAATTTCTTCATGTTTTATTTTTTTTGTGCAGTAAAAGTAAACATTCATTGTTCTCTTTTTTGTTAAAATGTTACAAGAGGCAAATAAGGGTTTCGAAGGGTAAATCTGTTAACGGTTGATACATTGTCAGTTTGATGCTCTTCAGCAACAGCTTTCGGTCTGCATTGAAATTTCTGCAATTTAAGTCCAGCTATATTGCAAACTGTATTCTGATAAGCCCGATTGGGGCGATTACAGACCTCCGGCATGCTTTTCAGATCACTGATGAAAATCTGGTCTGAGAGTTTTAACCATTAGACGGATGTTCAAATATTCAAAAGTGGTTTGTTTTTTGGCAACCGGGGGGGGGGCAGAATCGCTGCCGTATTTATCCGGGAACTGCAGCCGGGCGATTTTGTTTAATTTGGTCTGTTGTTTAATTAGAATGAACTTTCGAAGGCGCGGATCAGCATTTAATTCCGGTTCTTATTCCGGAGGCCGCTAATGTTACCGTTCTCTTATTTAATTTTAGTATTTTAGCGTTTTGAAATATTCTTAGCATGCTTACAAACAACGACATACTTAAAAAACTTCGGGTGGCCCTGTCGCTCAAGAATGATGATATTATTGAAATTTTGGCGCTTGAAAATTTTAAGATATCCAGAGGCGCACTGGGCGATTTGTTCAGGGCCGATGATCATCCTAATTACGTTGAGGCCGGCGATCAGATTCTACGTAATTTCCTGAACGGACTGGTGACCTATAAGCGTGGCGCCCGACCGGTTTCACCCGGCAAGCTGCAGAATTTAGACCAAAAAGGGGTGAAAAGTGAGTTAAAATCTTAAATTTTCGTATCTGTCTGCATCTGAAAGGTGGATGAACTTTCTTTAGAAATAGTTGGTCTCGACTGCATCGTGCATTTCATTCAGGCATCTTATTTATTAAACACTGCGGTGATAACCTGCAAAAAGCTGTTTTTTACCTTCTAAACTATTGACTTTCAATTAATGTTTTTACCTTTACTGCTATGAGAAATTTATATTCATCCATCATTATTATAAGTTGCGCCACGCTTATTAATTCCTGCGCACTTTTGAAGAAAACATCTGCACCCCGTCAAAGTGCTAAAGTTGAACAGCAGGACGGTGTACTTGAATCCATGGCACTCGAAAGAGAAAAGACGATGGATCCTGCCACCGGTACCGTACCAACAGAACGGTTGTTGGCTGCTTATAATTACGCCAATACCCTCAGGCATGATCAGAAAAAAACCAGAGGACCTGTATCGAATATTACATGGAGCGAACGAGGACCAAACAATGTAGGCGGTCGCACCCGTGCCTTAATGTATGACCTCAACGACGCCACCCTGAAAACAGTTTGGGCGGGCAGCGTTGGCGGTGGATTATGGAAATGTACGGATATCACATTAACACCTCCTGTCTGGAACAAAGTAGATGATTTTTTTGATAATCTGGCGGTTACTTCTATTGTGCAGCATCCGACAAACCGTGATACCATGTATTTTTCAACCGGCGAAGGTTGGGGTAACAGCGATGCCACCCGCGGACTGGGCATCTGGAAAAGTACAGACGGCGGTAATACCTGGGCGCAACTGGCCTCCACCAACAACAGTTCTTTTTATTATACTCAAAAACTTGTGATCACTTCTTCAGGCATTTTGTATGCAGCTACCCGCGATGGTGTACATAAATCAACCAACCACGGCACAAACTGGACAAAAGTACTTGGCAATGCGGTTAGTGGCGGCACAAGTGATTTTGCGACTGATGTGGAAATAGGCGCAGATGGCGACATTTATGCAGGTTTTAATAATCAGGTTTGGAAATCAAATAATGGTACTTACGGTGCCAATACCGGGAACGTTGGTAACTGGACCAACATTTCCCCTGCAGGTTCTTATTCAAGATCTGAGCTTTTTTCAGCACCTTCAGATTCTAACAGGGTTTACGCGATGTGCCATGTAGGAGGCAGTCCGGCGATCTTCAGATCAACTACCGGCGGCACCGCCTGGACAGCAGTAACCTCTGCCAGCTTTTGTGATCAGGGTACTGTCAATGCGGATTTCACCCGCAGTCAGGCCTGGTATGATCTGATCGGTGCGGTAGATCCTAATGTGCCCGCGACCATCTATATCGGTGGTGTGGACGGTTTGAAATCGACAGATGGAGGAACCACTTGGACACAGATCACATCCTGGACCGGTGGTGCAAATGGAGGATGTACAGCACCCTCTGTCTATGTACACGCCGATCATCATGCGATCGTTTTTAAACCCGGCAGTTCCTCTGAAATCTTATGGGGTACAGATGGAGGTATATTCAGAACAACCAATAGTGGTACTTCATTTACTGTTAAAAATACGGGTTACAACGTGACCCAATACTATGCTTGCGCGGCACATCCTACTGACCCGAACTATTTTCTGGCAGGTGCTCAGGATAATGGTACGCAGAAGTTCACACAAGCCGGGGTGAATGCAACAACGAATGCCACCGGTGGAGATGGCGCTTATTGCCATATCGACCAAACCAACGGAAACATTCAGATGACTTC
>JADYYU010000076.1 GCA_020853515.1 Chitinophagaceae bacterium
CCAATGACCGAATGCAGTATGAGTCAGCAGCAGTTCCTTTGCTGAAGAGCCGGTGATGGCATGAAGTTTCATTTTCCATTCGTCCGGAAATTCAATGCAGTCCGCTTCATTAATTTGGTATGTCCATTTACCGCCTGTTTCCTGAAAAGTACAGTACACGAGATCGAGCCCGTCCATCGAACTGCCGCTCATAGTGCCTATTACATGATATAGCATGCTGCAAATATAATGAAGGCTTGCTACAACATTCTTTAAATGCCATGCAACTTGCGGAATTAATAAAAACGGCCAATGCAGACGGTAGCGCTCTGAATATTTGAAACCTTCCAAACGCGTCTTATGGATTGCGCGTCTTATTCGTAAACAACCGAACTTATGAAAAATCTGATCATCTGCCTACTCGTTTTCAGTTCACTTTCTCTGTTTGCTCAAAATGCCGGAAACATCTGGTACTTTGGTCAAAATGCAGGATTGAATTTTAATACTAATCCGCCTTCACCATTAGCCGGAGGACAAATCAATACGATTGAAGGGTGTTCCAGTATTGCCGATCCCGTAACCGGAAATTTACTTTTTTATTCTGATGGTATTACTGTTTGGGACAAAAATCATAACCCCATGCCGGCCAGTCTGGCGACACCGCTCAATGGCGACCCATCCAGTACGCAAAGCGGTGTGATAGTCCCGCAACCAGGCAACCCGTCGATATACTACATCTTTACAACCCCTGCCCAGCTTGGCTCCTGGACGTTTACCTCTGCTGCCATGTGCTACAGCATTGTAGATATGACACTCAATGGAGGTAACGGAGATCTTACTTCAGTGAATAATGTACTGATTGATTCGGCCACTGAAAAAATTGCAGGTATTGGCAATTGCAACGGTTCAGAATACTGGATAGCGGGCCATCAATGGGGGACCAACAATTTTTATGTTTATAAACTGACAGCGGCCGGCCTTTCAGCTCCTGTAATCAGCAGCGTCGGGGCTGTGCATCAGGATATTGGCAGCGGACAGAAATCAGAATCGATCGGCTATATGAAATTTTCTTCTGATGGCAAAAAACTGGGTCTGGTTACCTATGTCAATCTGAATGTGATGGAATTGTTTGATTTTAATTCTTTGACAGGAACGGTTTCAAATCCGATTACCGAAGTGTATCCCTTTGATCCGAATAATAATCTGGACGGTTTATACGGCTGCAGCTTTTCGCCCGACAACAGCAAGTTCTATGTATCATTTTTCTCACAGTTTGCCAGCAGTACAATATATCAGTATGATCTCAATGCACCGAACCCCGCTGCTATACTAGCCAGTAAAACCTCTGTTGCGACTGCCTTAACACCCTTTGGAGCCATCCAAAATGGCCCAAACGGAAAAATGTACATTTCTTCGTTTGGCGTAACAACGCTCGATGTAATCAATAATCCCAACTTATCCGGGGCCGCCTGCTCTTACACTGCCGCTACACAAAATATTGCGGGTACTACTACCTTTGGTCTGCCTGTAATTATTGAAAGCTTTTTAACCGTTGCAGCCCCGCCTTTATTTAACCTGCCTGCAGAGGATAAAATCTGTATCGGTGATACCATTCATGCTCCACAGACAACCAAGAATACTTTTTCGATACAACCCAATTCGTATTCAGTGAATGCGGATTCATCGATGGTAAACTTTTTCCCTACCACCACCACCACCTATACCATCGTCAATACGAGTGATTGTGCAACCAATGATACGACCTTATTTACCATTACCATTGTTCCTCCACCGGTGGCAGATTTCATTTTTGACCCTGCAGTGCCCACTTTGAGAGACGCTACCATTACCCTGCTCAACCAAAGTCAACTGGCAGATCATTATGAGTGGTACGAAAACAATACCCTGCACGGAACATCGACCGATTATACTGTATCAAATCCGGGGCTGGGCACCTTTTGCTACACCCTGATTGCATACAATACACTTGGCTGTTCCAATACCGTGACCAAATGTGTGAAAATAAAAGACTCGGTTTTAAGTACATTTTTTATCCCGAATGTGTTTACACCCAATGGCGATGGACTCAATGACATTTTCAGGGTGAAAGGGAAAAACATCCATATCAATCTCTTTTCGATCTACGACCGGTTTGGGCAGTTGCTGTTTCAGACTGACGACCTGACCACCGGCTGGAACGGCGATTATAAGGGAGTACAATGCGAAGTCGGAACCTATTTTTACCTCATTCACTACAGCGATGCTGAGGGTAGCGGCAAAATAGAAAAAGGAGATCTTACACTGATCCGGTAACCTTCTGGACTGTCATGCGTAAGTGTCAGATCCGAAATATTTTTTTCAGAATATCATTTTCTTGCTATCTTTCGCTCATGGTACATCATATTGCAAAAACCAATTCGCTGGTTAATACCTGGATCAATGAACTCAGAAATACGGAGATTCAAACAGACAGACTCAGATTCAGAAAAAATATGGAGCGCATCGGCGAAGTGATTGCCTACGAAATCAGCAAAACCATGCCATACAGCGCCAGCGAAGTGAATACACCGCTCGGTATTTACAATGGGCAGGATCTGGATCATCAACCGGTCATTGCCACCATTTTCAGAGCCGGCTTTCCCCTGTTTCAGGGTATGCTGCATTATTTTGACCGGGCAGATTGCGCTTTTATTGCAGCCTATCGCAAACATCACCAGGATGGCACCTTTAATATCAATCAGGAATATGTTACCTGCCCCGATCTGGAAGGCCGCACCCTCATTATCGCAGATCCGATGCTGGCTACAGGCTCTTCGCTGATCATGGCCCTGGATGAATTATTTGAATATGGCAAACCCAGTGCTGTACATATTGTGGTAGCAATTGCCTGTACGGAAGGGATAGACAGAGTTCGCAGTAAGTATCCTGAATTTACGATCTGGGCCGCGGATATTGACGATGAACTAACAGCTAAAGGCTATATTGTACCGGGTTTGGGCGACGCCGGCGATTTGAGTTTTGGCAGTAAGTTACAGGTATAAAAATAGAGCACTAAACATATCAAATTACAAGATCAGTGATCCCTTCAAAACGGCCTTTCTGATTACCAGTCTTTTTCCAATCGTATTGGTTGACCTTTCCCTTTTTCTTTCTTGTCGCGGAGTTTTTTCTCTTCCTGATTCAGTGCATTTAAAATCTGCTCGGCCTGCTGCTCTGTCAATTTGCTGGGTTGGGGTTGCGGCTTCTGTTGTTCGCCCTGATCTTTCTTTTGTTCTCCATCGTCAGGTTTATTCTTATCATCCCCGTTTTTCTGCTCATCCTTTTTGTCATCTTTCTGATCTTCTTTTTGATCGTCCTTTTTGTCTTTCTTCTGATCATCCTTTTTATCCTGTTGATCTTTCTTATCCTGATTTTGCTTCATCGCCTGCGCATAAGCCAGATTATACTTTGTTTGTTGCGCATTCGGATTTTCTTTTAAGGCCTGTTTAAAATATTTAATGGCTTCGTCCCATTTTTTTTGTTCTAGATAAGTATTACCAATATTATGATTGGAAGCTGACCTGAGGCTTTTGTCTTTTGCATTCCGGCCGGCCGCTTCAAATTGTTTACTGGCTGCCTCGTAATTTTTTTGCTGATACAAAGCATCTCCCAAATTAAATTGTGTTTCCTTATTCTTTTTTTCTTTCAGTGCCAGTTCGTATTCTGCCGCTGCCTCTTTGTATTGTCCGCTTGCATACAGTTGATTTCCTTTGTAGGCATGTGCATTCTGAATTTGGGCATACCCTCTGAGAGAGAAAAGCAGTAATATAATTACATAGAATCGTTTCATGCTGCGATCAGTTTTTTTCCGGGTTGAATGAATACGTCAATGATGAACAATAACAGAGAGAGCACCAAAAAATATTGGAAGTAGCTGTTGTAATCTACAAATAGACTGTCGCCAAAACTCTTCTGCTCAATTGTATTAATCTGATCTGCAATAGCCTGCGAAGCGCTTTCCGTGTTGGTCAGATGCCTGTAAATGCCCTGTCCGCTTTGCGCAATATTCTGCAGTTCTGCTTCATTCAGTTTAGAAATAATCTCATTGCCCTCCTGATCTTTTTTGTTTTCATTTTTATCGGCATCCCAGATGGGTGAACCATCGGCTGAACCCACGCCCACAGTATTCACCATGATACCTTCTGCCACAGCCTTCTTTACTTCGTCAATGGCGGATTCATCATGATCTTCGCCATCGCTGATCAGAACGATACTTTTGTATTTGGTTTCTTTGGTATTAAATGATTGTCGCGCCATGCCAATAGCCTCACCGAGTACAGTACCCTGCGTAGGCACCAGGTCAGGTGTTGCTGCATTGAGGTTCATTTTTAAGGCCGATATATCTACCGTCAGCGGAACGGACGCATAGGCCTTTCCTGCAAAAACAATCAGACCGATGCGATTGCTGCTCAGCTTTTCGAGTAAATGCGAAATAAACTGCCGGGCCTTACCCAATCTGTCCGGCGACACATCCTTCGCCAGCATACTTTTGCTGACGTCTAAGGCGATCATCACATCAATCCCTTTGCGTTGTACCTTTTCAGATCTTGCACCCGACTGCAAATTTGCCAGTGCAATCACTCCAAAAAATAGTGCCGTACAAATCAATGTAAATTTAAGATGAGTGCGCTTTTGATCAAAAGCCGGAATGAGGGCCTCCACGAGTTGCAGGTCTCCTACTTGTTGCAGTTTCTTTTTCCGCAATCTCAACCAGCTTACGTACAGAAATATCAGCAGGGGAATTGCCAGCAAAAACCAAAGATATTCGATATGCTGAAAGCGTAACATGCGCACAAATTTAAGGGCTGAAAAAAAGTATCAAATAGGTTTAGGGAAGTTTTAACGTAAAGAATAAAAGCCTGATGCTTTTTGCAGGTTCAGCTACGGGCACAAATACACCGTGGAAGGCCGTTTACAGTGTAATAGGCCATTGTAAAAAATGATGCCTTACACCTAAAATCTATTTTGTTTGTAAGCGGATTTGCTTGTACTTTTGTAAAAGAAAAAATTAAAATAAAATGGCATACTCAGATAAAGTGATCGAACACTACAACAACCCCAAAAATGTAGGCACCCTCGATAAAAGTCAGAATTCGGTGGGGACCGGCCTAGTCGGAGCGCCTGAATGCGGTGATGTAATGAGACTGCAGATCGAAGTAGATGACGCAACCGGTATTATCAAAGATGCAAAATTTAAAACTTTCGGCTGCGGTTCTGCGATCGCATCATCCAGTGTGGCAACTGAATGGCTGAAAGGAAAAACCATCGATGAAGCTGTAACAATTGACAATATGGATATTGTGGAAGAATTGAATTTACCTCCGGTAAAAATACACTGTTCTGTGCTGGCAGAAGATGCGATTAAAGCGGCTATTAATGATTACCGCGTTAAAAATGGCATGGAAGCCCTGGCACTCGAAGAAAAAATTGTGCACTAAACACAATTCAGAAATGATTATAATAAAGCTCCTTTAAACGGGGCTTTTTTTATAAGCCTGCTAAGTCACACCTTCACGAACAGGCTTATGTATCAGTGATGTCGTTTTTCCTTTAGTTTTCAAGCCTTTTTTGATGCTAAAAAAATATTTTCTTAACTTTATGCAATGAAAACAATTTCCGTATTTCTTTGTCTTTGTCTGTTGGTAGCAAGTGCAGAGGCCCAGCTTTTTTTTCCGCAGGCCACCCTAAATCATCAAAGTTGGGATGCCGTTGCGGATATGCTGAGGCACAATTTTGAGGTCCTGCAGCAGGAAGAGCTTAGCCTGCATCCGGCATTTTACAAAAAGTCACCCGCAGGGCATCACTATCAATTCGACGTTTTATATAAAAATATACCATTGCTTCATGCAGGCTATAAAGTGAATACAGATCTTCAGGGCCGTGTTATTTCGGTAAAGCAAGAAGCTTGTGCATACGACAAACTAAAGAACGCTGATATCGAAAATGAAATCAGACAATGGCGTATGACAGACAGTGCGGCACTGATAAGAAAATTGTCCGGCTACGGCGATTTTACTTTAAAAATAAGTACAGAGAATGAGCAGGCAGTAGTGGTAGCTGTTATTAATAATTATGACAAAACGTTTGATTTCACCTCTGTTTACAACCTGCAGGGCGAACTCATAAAACAGTGGAACAATACCCGTTATTTCAAGATCGACACCATCATTCACGCTAAAGTGTTTAAGCCCGACCCGCTTACCTCTCTGCTGCAAACATACGGCGGCACCTATATTGATGATACTGATAAAAATCTTGCATGGTTTGCTCCTGCTTACATACAGCAGGATATTGCAGCCACTTTCGAAACCGGCAGTAATACTTTTTATCCTGAAAATGATCTGGTGATTATCGATGATTTTGATGCACCGAATATTCTGCCGGTATCCGGACCTACTGCTGATTTTTACTATAACCGCAGTGACAGCGGATTTGAAGATGTAAACGTTTTATATCATATCACGGCCTTTCATGATCATATAGCTTCTTTAGGTTATGATACCCTGATGGATGTGGGCGTGACCGTTGATACGCATGGTATGCTGGGAGCAGATAATTCAGCATTTAACCGTAATGGCGGCAGCCCTACCCTTGACTTCGGCACCGGTGGTGTGGACGATGCCGAAGATGCGGATGTGATCGTACACGAATACAGTCATGGGTTAAGCTGGAGTGCCAATGGCAACGACAACTTTAATAATGCCCGAAGTGGACTTGACGAAGGGCTGGCAGACTATTTTGCCATGTCCTATTCACGTGCCATTAATCCGTTTGGATGGGAGAAAATTTTTAGCTGGGACGGGCACAACGAATTTTGGGGAGGCCGCACGGCGACTACACCCAATAATTATCCTGCAGGTGCCAATATCTATGCCGTCGGAGAGATCTGGAATGCAGCCATGAGTGCTATTTATACGAATTTAGGGCAGATCATCACAGATAAACTGATGCTGGAGTCTATGCACTTTTTTACAAATACCACGGCCCTCTCCGAGGCGGCGGTATATGTGTTACAAAGTGATACCCTGTTATTTGCAGCAGCCCATGCCGGCACGATCTGTAATCGCTTTCAAAGTAAAAATATACTGACCCCTAATTGCACACCTTCAGCTACAGAAGATGTGAGTAAAAATGAGATGGGAATCCGCATCAGCAACAGTTACGGATTTTCTTTTCTGAATGAAGATCTTGAGATTTTATTTGATCAAAGCGCTTCCGGTCAGCTTGTATTATATGATATAACAGGACAAAAAGTGAGAGACCTTCATTTTACAAACAGCAAAAAAATACCACTTTCGCCTGAAGATCTTGCTGCAGGAATCTACATTTTAAATATCCGCACAGAACATGCTCAGTTAAGCGTAAAACTGAGTAAATAAAGCAAGCGCACAGCAGGTATTGTTTTACTTTTTTCTAAAAAATAATCTGATCGGTATCCCCTTAAAATTAAAATGCAAACGCAATTTATTTTCCAGAAAATTGCTGTAGGCTTCTTTGATCTCAGTTGGATGATTGCTGTAAAATGCAAAGGAAGGAACCACTACCGGCAACTGTGATACATACTTGATCGTAACAGCATTACCCCGATAAAATGGCGGCGGATAATACTCGATCTCTTTCAGCATGATCTCATTCAGTTTGGATGTTGGTATATGCCGGCCCCTGTTTTCATTGACTTCCAAAGCCACTTCTATGGCCTTGTGAATCCGTTGCTTTTCGGTTGCCGATACAAACAAAATAGGAACATCGGTAAATGGAGCTATTTTTTCTTTGATATATTCTTC
>JADYYU010000077.1 GCA_020853515.1 Chitinophagaceae bacterium
ATATTTTCATTTTCAGAATTCAGGCTCCACACAATATCGTTCATTGTGCTCATGGTTTTGCGCGATTCTACTTTGATGAGGTCTACCAGATCATCAATATTTTCATGATTCTTGATGCGTTTTTTCAACACTTCTGTTTGCATGGAAATACTACTCAGTGTTGAACCGATTTCATCATGCAGATCACGGCTGATCTTATTTTTCGTTTCAGCAAGTTCCAGTTTTTGTCTGGTCTGTTGTTTTTGTCTGAAAATATACAGGATGAGTATGGCTGTGATAATCAGAAAAAAGATCAGGATCGTCAGTACCTTATTTTTTCGGTCGCTGATCAGTTGCTGTATTTCAGCCTTATTACTCACACGTTGTTTTTCGAACTTAATTCTGTTTTCTAAATCGATCAGGCTATCATTATACAAATGATACATTTTATAATGGCGGTACGCATCTCTGTAATTTCCTTCGATCGTATCTAAATTGCTCAGTTGTTTGTAACAATACTGAATGGAGGGTTTTACCAATAAAAGATGGTAGAGTTCCAGGCACTTCAGCAATTTCATTTTCGCATTTTTATAGTCTTTGCCTGCCAGATAGATCTTGGCCTGAATTTCAAATACATCCGCAATAATGTATCGATACTGGTACTTTTCACTGATCGCCAAAGAAGTATCACAGTAGGCAAATGCTTTGCTATAATTTCCGAGCTCGGTATAAATGGATGCTATTCGTTTAAAGGTTTGCGCAAGTTCATACTGATCGTCGTAAACCTGAGAGATGCTGATTGTTTTATGATAATAGTACAAGGCGCTGTCGTACTGCTTACGGTCAAGATGAACTTTACCGATATTGCTCAGCGGATACGCCAGCTTTTTCATTTCCCCGATTTGCTGATAGATTGTTGCTGATTGTCGCAGATAGGTCAGTGCCTGCGGGTAATCGTGCAGGTTGATCAGCAGATTACCCAGATTATTATAACTACCTGCAATGCGTGCACTGTCGTTTGATTCCCGGCTTAACGACAAGGCTTCTTCATACTGATATTTTGCTTCGTAGTATTTTCCGGTGTTCTTTAGAATCCTTCCGTCTAAAAAATAAAAGTCAATGATACCGGAGGTGAAGTTAATTTCCCGTGCGATTGCATAAGAAGAATCAATAAACTTCTTTGCATTAAGGTAGTCGGTACTTTCATAGTATTTCCGCGCGGCCTCCAGATACAATTTTGCCTTTACCGAATCAGGTTTACAAATGGCTATCATTTTCAACAGCGAATCAGTGGCTGATTGTGCCTGCAGGTACCATTGTGAGCAGCAGGCAAACAATATAATGATCACATATTTCAATGGCACAATTTTGGTAAAGGTAAGAGTTAAAACAATTTATATTTAATCGCCTTCACTACCGCCTCGGTCATAGATGATACATGTAGTTTCTCATAAATTTTCTTCATATGAGCACGTACTGTATCGTACGTGATATTCATTTTGTCTGCAATTTGTTTATAAGGCAAACCGTACACCAGGTACTCAAGCACCTCTTTTTCCCGTGTTGTTAATTTATAATTTGTTTGCTCTATTTTTTGCTGTTGCAGATAGCTCAGCACTTTTCTGGCAATATTGGGCGACATTGCGGAGCCTCCGTTATGAATATCTACGATACTCTGTATCAGACTTTCGCCTGTAATATTTTTTAAAATATATCCGTTGGCGCCGGATGCAATCGCGTCAAATACGTTGGCGTCATCGTCAAACACGGTTTGCATTAAAATCTGAATATTCGGAAACTCTGCCTTTATTCTGCGCGTTGCTGCAATCCCATTTTCTTCAGGCATATTAATATCCATGATAATAACGTCGGGTTCATCCACTATAATATGTTCGATCGCATCTATGGTGTGGGCATAATGACTTACAACTGTGCAGCACTCAGAATCGTTGATAATTTCTGACAATGAAATACGCAGTAAGTGGTTATCATCAAAAATGGTTACTTTAATCTTATTCTGTATCATAGTATGCGGAAATACAAATTTACAAAATAAACAATGCAGCGATACTACCAATATTAGTAGTATTGATACACTAACCTGTTACCATTTCGGTTTATTGCCATTGCTTTCCGTCATGATCTGCAGTGACATGTGATGCCCTTGCTTACTCTTCCCAGTTAGTCTTATAGCGTTTAAGCCTGCTTTCAGCGCGGTCAAGCTTGCCGCGAACGCGTTTTAATTCTGCCTGATTCCAATAATGATCGGCATCTGCAAGGTCGATATACCGCTTAATGACTCTTTGTTCATTCATCAGTTTACGATACTCATTATCGGTGATCTTGTTTCGTTTCAGCGCCGAACGGATGATCCTTTCCTGACGCTGCTGCATTCTGATCAGTTTACTTCCGTCATTGGCCAGCACCATACCTGTATGCAGTAAAATGATGGCCATCAAAATGATCTTTTTCATAAAGAATGGATTTAGACTGACAAAATTATAAAATATTTTTTGCAAAAGTGAGCAGGTCCGGGTAAAAGACGTCAATACAGTCGTCTTCCTCTTGTGCCGGATTAGTAGTGTGTAAGAACACGGTGTACATGCCCATCTTTTTACCAAAATGCATGTCTGACAGGTTATTGCCTACCATGATGCTTTTATCAAAGTTAATGTCAGGGTAATCGATTTTTGCCTGCAAGGCCATACCGGTATTCGGTTTGCGGTTGACAGCGTCCGGTTCAAGCTCAGGTGCATAATAAAAGGCATCAATTCTGCCCCCTGCTGCTTCGGTTTCCTGTTTTAAATGCTGATGTATTTCCTGTAAGTGCTCATGGGTCATGAGTCCTTTTCCGATGCCGCGCTGATTGGTAACAATGATGATTCGGGCAAAACGTTTACTCAATATCCTGAGCGCTTCGAGCACGCCGTCGTACCATTCAAATTCGCCCACATGTCTGATATAGTCTGCCTTTTTTTCATGATTGAGTACGCCATC
>JADYYU010000078.1 GCA_020853515.1 Chitinophagaceae bacterium
AATAAAACGCAGCAGGATGCGTTAAATGCTTTAGTTAGCTTGGGTATCGCACGCAATGCAGCCTTCAATGCGATACAGAAAGTACTAAAATTAGAAAACAACCTCGAACTGGAACCTTTGATTAAATTATCACTGAAAAATATTTAGCCCCACAACTTGAATCAACGATTAAAATATTTATTTCAATTTATCGTCATTAGTTCAGTGACCTTTGCTGCTTTGGTAGTGAGCACCGCTCGTCCTTTTGAATACCTGGCCTTTGAACTTCCGGCCGACGACACGACCGGTAAAAAGAAGGACAGCTTGAAATTTCCGATCGAAGATCGCGTAGGAGATAAATTTAACGAAGATCCTCCGGCGCAGTTTGATCTGAAAGATCCCAAAAATATCAATACCGAAGTTGAATACGATCCCTCACTCAAAGAATATTCTATTTCTGAGAAAGTGGGTAAGGAATACTACCGTGCACCCTCTTACATGACTTATGAGGAGTTTTTAAAGTATCAGGCGGGTAAAGATGAGGAGGCCTATTTTAAGAAGCGGCAAAATACCCTCATGCAAATCTCCAAAAAGGGCGGTGTAGTTCCCAAGGTTAATTTGGGAAATGCCATTTTCGACCGCATATTCGGTGGCAATACCATCGAGGTAAAACCACAGGGAAATGTAGATCTGTTTTTTGGTGGAAACTGGCAGAATGTAAAAAACCCTACTTTGGTACAAAGTGCACAGAAGTACGGCATTTTTGATTTTGATATGAATATGAATATCAATCTGCTGGCGAAAGTGGGCGAAAAGATGCGCTTTAATTTTAATTACAATACCAAAGCCACCTTTGATTTTGAAAATCAGTTAAAATTAAATTATACCGGTCAGGAAGACGATATTATCAAGAAGATAGAGGCAGGTTATATCAGTTTCCCATTACGGACAACCCTTATTCAGGGGGTGCAATCATTGTTTGGTTTGAAAACTCAACTGCAGTTTGGCCGCTTGATGGTGAATGCCGTTGTGTCACAGCAGAAATCAAAAAAAGAAAGTTTCTCAATTAAAGGCGGTTCACAAACACAAAACTTCTCGATCTCAAGTGACGGATATGAAGATTTCAGACATTTTTTACTGACACAATCATTCCGCAACAATTACAATACCGCACTGAAGAACTTCCCGGTGATTCAATCGCTCAATAATATAAACCGGATTGAAGTCTGGATCACCAACAAAACCGGTGCTACTGAAAATGCCCGCGATGTGGTAGCTTTTCAGGATCTGGGTGAACCAACTCCCTATAGAACTAATTTTTTTAAACCCTCAAACGGACAGGCCGACAATAATGCGAACACTCTTTATACACAAGTGATACAAGCACCGGGCAGCAGAGATATCGGCAATGTGGTGAGTTCGCTGCAGGCTCTGGGACTGAAAGGCCGTGTGGATTTTGAAAAGACCTTTGCCCGTAAACTTAACCCGGCTGAATTTACGTATAATCCGCAACTGGGATTTATATCTGTCAATACCCAACTGCAGCCTGATGACGTGATCGGTGTGGCCTTTGAATATACCAATAACGGCAAGGTTTATCAGATCGGTGAGTTTGCTCAGAATCTTCCTCCCGACAGTACTAACCCTAAGGTGTTGTTTTTAAAAATGCTGAAATCAACTTCACCTGATCCTACGGTACCACTGTGGGATCTGATGATGAAAAATGTGTATGCGCTCGGTGCATCGGGCATCAGCAAAGAAGATTTTATTCTGAATGTGATGTACCTCGATCCGGGTGGTGGCGAAAAACGATATTTACCGGAAGGACCTAAAGCCGGTATGCCGTTGATTACTTTGCTGAATCTTGATCGTTTGAACAATCAGAACGATCCGCAACCGGATGGCCGCTTCGATTATATTGAAGGAGTGACCGTCAATTCGCAGCAAGGTAAAATTATTTTTCCGGTGCTGGAACCTTTTGGCGAAGACCTCCGTTCAGTATTTGGCGGCAATGCCCAGCTTGAGAAAAAATATTTGTACAACCTGCTATACGATTCTACCAAAAATATTGCCATCCAGTTTCCGCAGTACAATCGCTTTTTATTAAAGGGCTCCTATAAATCTGCCAATGGTTCGGAAATCTATCTGGGCGGATTTAATATTCCGCAGGGGTCGGTAACCGTATTTGCAGGTGGACAAAAGTTGACCGAGAATATTGACTATACGATCGACTATGGCATTGGGAAATTAAAAGTGATCAATTCCGGGGTGTTGAATTCCGGTATTCCGATCAATGTTTCGTATGAAAATAATGCTGTTTTCGGGGCACAGGTGCAAAATTTTATGGGTACCCGTTTTGATTACTTTATCAACGATAAATTTACCATTGGTGGTACCATGCTGCGATTAACAGAAAGGCCTTATTTCAATAAGGTGACTTTTGGCGAAGACCCGATTAAAAATACAGTGATCGGTCTGGATGCCAATTATCAAAGCGACATGCCTTCGATCACCCGCTTTCTCGATAAACTGCCGCTCATCTCCACTACCACACCATCTATGGTTGTGGCCTCAGGTGAGGTGGCGCAGATTATTCCCGGACATAGTAAATTAATCGATGATGCAAGTGGTGCGGGTAATATTTACATTGACGACTTTGAAGGCACACGCAGCGGTTATGATCTCAAATTTCCGGTTACTACCTGGGCCATTGCCAGCACGCCGCAGGATGCAACCGATAAATTTGGTAATGTACTGTTTCCTGAAGCCACCCTGGTCAATAATCTGACCTATGGCAAAAACAGGGCAAAACTTGCCTGGTATAATCTGGATCCCTGCCTGGTAGACCCCAAACAAAATTGCGCTCCGGACGGATTGAAAAAAGATACGGCCCAGCTATCCAATCATTATCTGCGTTTGGTGCAGCAGCAGGATGTGTTTCCGCTGAAGTCTTACACTTCCCTGCAGGGTAATTTGCCTACATTGGATCTGGCTTTTTATCCAAAGGAAAGAGGTCCCTATAATTTTGATGCCAGCAATATTACTACCGATGGCGAATTATTGAATCCAGCCAAAAGGTGGGGTGGTATAATGCGTGCCATCGACTATAGTGATTTTGAAACAGCCAACGTAGAATTTATTGAATTTTGGGTGCTGGATCCTTTTATCAACAGACCGAACGACCCCGGAGGGAGTTTTTATATTAACCTTGGTAATATTTCGGAAGATATCTTAAAAGATTCAAGGAAATTTTTCGAAAATGGGTTGCCGTATCCGATTGATAATTCTAAAGTGGAAAATTCAGCCTGGTCTAAAATTCCAAAGTTTCAGCAACAAATTACACCGGCTTTTGACAATGACCCTGCCGCCAGAGCCGCACAGGATATTGGATATGATG
>JADYYU010000079.1 GCA_020853515.1 Chitinophagaceae bacterium
AGACAGACTGCCATTGAGCAATCCTGCGCAGGTTGGGCTGCCTGTTACCACAGACGGAAAAGTAATGGGCACTGGCTGATTAACATTTATCACCGTTGTTAGTGTACAGTTGTTGGCATCGGTGGTTGTGATTGTATAATTGCCAGCCACTAAGTTTGGAAAAATACCGGTAAGATTTGAAATATTTCCGGGATTTAAAGTATAGGTCAGCACTCCGTTTCCTCCGGATGCCACCACGGAAATGCTGCCGGTATTTGCCCCATTGCAAATTGCAGCGGTAGCGGTAGTGGTAACATAATTAATTACAGGAGGCTGTGTGATCGTTACCGTTGATGTAATACTGCAGCCATTTATATCTGTGGCTGTTACGGTATAGGTCCCGGTGAGTAAACCGTTAAATATGCCGGTTACACTATTGATATTGCCGGGCATCAGATTATATACATATCCCGGAGTTCCGCCACCTACCAATACAGTGATATTACCCGTATTACCATTGGCACAAAGCACATTTACTGAGGTAAAAAGAGTCCAGCCGACAGGCGTCGGATTATTGATCACGATCACTGTTGAGTTGCTGCAACCATTTATATCAACGGCAGTAACAGTGTACGAATTAGGTGATAAACCGGTAAAATTGCCTGTATTATTATTGGCACCTCCAGGCATCAGGGTATAACTGAAAGGAGCAAGCCCTCCACCGGCCTGTGCCGTAATTGTACCATCGTTTGAACCGTTGCACAGCGCATCGGTATGGGATACTGAAACCCAGTTTACCGGCGGAGAATTGGTAATATTTATAACCGTAGAAACCGTGCAATTGAGTGAATCCGTGGCGGTAATGGTATAAGCTTGCGCGCTGAGACCACTAAAGGTACCCGGAGGAGCTTGTAGCGCAAACGGACTAATAGTGAGTACCAAGGGACCTGTACCGCCACTGGCAGAAATAACGATCTGTCCCGAATTGGGCAACGCACAGGTCGTACCTGTAATAACAGGATTACTGAAAACGATCGGAGGCGGTTGCGCCACATTCACTACCGTAGTGGCTGTGCAGCCTGTGGCATCGGTAGCTGTTAATGTATATTGCGTTTGATTAAGACCGGTAAAAATGCCGGTTACATTATTGTAATTGCCCGGATTTAAATTAAAATTCACTACACCCACCGCGTTGATCACGGTAGTAGCATTGATACTGCCCAGTGCAAGACAGGTAGCATTAGTGACGGCAACATTGGTAATGGTAAGCACATCACAAGTGCCCGGTATAGTAACAGGCACACGGCTTAAGCAGCCGGCAATATTGCCAGTACAGCAGGTGGCATACAAGGTAACACCAGCAGGACAAGCAGGCCCGGCCGGATCATACACAAATGGCGAGCCGGTACCAACCAGATTACCAGCAACCGGATCGTCCCACCAGCTTACATTATTATTGCACACCCCGGTGAGTGTTGCCGTATAGTTCACATTGCCCCCAACACAGGTTCTGACCGGAGCAGCGGCAGTTGGATTGATAGCCGGCGGAGCACACGGATTGGTAGCAATGGTAAATTGCATATTATGTGCCAGTAAATCATTAAAATTCCAGCAACCGGTTTCACCATCTGAAGAACCGTGCAGCACAAAAGTGTAACTATTGTTGGTGATAATACTGTTACAAAATTTAATATCAAAAACCAGCGTAAACAAATTATTACAGGTGATGGCGACATCGCCAAAATTATTGCAGGGCAGACCGTCATTGGCACCAATAACACCGCAGCAAGTATTACCGGCAGTATTATCAAAATAAAAACCAGGCCCGCCATTAAATCCGGATCCGGATGGACACATGCCCACACAGCCGGGATTATAGGTGATAAAACCGGCTGGAATGGCTACAGCACTTACCACAAAGCCCGCATTCGCAGGCAGAAATAAACCATGCAGCCACTCAGCATTTGGCACCTGATTCCAACGCACATTTGACATGGTAACCCTCACTGTAGAAGAGTCGCAGCCGTTATTACAAGTAAAGACACCATTATTCACAACGGCACCGCCATTTAAATTAATGAGCTCTGCCGTTACATTGAGGGCAGGAATCTGCTGTGCACAACTTGCAAAACGACCTGTAGCGGTAATGCCGGACACATTGATAAACTGCGAAAAGGCCTGCATGCCCGACAATAGAAAAATTAAAAAAGGTATCAGTTTTTTCATTCAAAAATTTATTTGGAATTTGAAGTGAGTTCGTTCAGCATGTCCTGCACTATGTTTACAGGAAATATAGCAGCATCATAATTTTCGATAATAAAATAGCAGGCACTGACCCTGTTGGCCACCGGCAACTTATCGTTGGTTATCACCTGCAAAAGCACTTTATACTTCTTGTAAATACGGGCATCTAAATTCTTTGCCTGATAATATGACAAGGCCCGCTGTTCAATGGCCGGAGGCACATCGTATATGCGGCTTTCGTTGATCCATTGATGAATCAGGTTGCTTTTCTCCCTATCGCTCAGTTTTATAAATTCGCTCCGGGAAACTTCCGTTATTTTGCTAATTTGCTGAGCGCCCATTTGCAGGGCAAACAACAAGAAAATTATTGAAAAAAGAGAAGAAATTTTAAGCGTCTTCAATGAATTAAATTTCTTTTTCATGTAGATAAATTTTAATAAACAAAAAACAGAAAAGCGGTGCAGTTCTGTTTTAAAGAGTTAAATATACTATAATACACTCTAATAATACTATATATATGTCATAAATATGTCATTTATTATCTGCTCAGCAGCAGGTCAGGATAGCGGGCTAAAATGCCCGGTAAAGAGAAATACTGCCGGATTCTGTTTACATTTACACATAAGCTACCGTAAACGACTGAGCTATGACCTGGAAAATTTCGCCTACATCCCATTTGCACCGGCACTGGATATTTGCGTTTTATGGTTTTGGGCAACAGGCCGCTGTATTTGCCAAAATGCAGGAATTGTCTGGCGATCAATATGGCTTCATTGTGATCGACCTGCCATATGCACCTCTGCCCGAAATACCCGGCAAACAAGACTTTCTGAAAGAAATGCAGCAGATCATTCAAACCTATAACATTCATCAGATCACCGGACTATCCTATAGCATCGGCAGCCGCTATAATCTGTTACTGGCCGAATTATTTCCTGACAAAGTACAAAAAATTATTTTAGTGGCCCCGGATGGCATTACCATTAACCCCTGGAATTATCTGGCCACCTCAACTTTAGCCGGCAGGGCCATTTTCAGATATCTGATGTCTCATCCGCTGTTATATCAGCAAATACTGCTTTTTCTTTTTAAATGTGGTTTCTTACCCATCCATCTTTTTGCCTTTATCAAATGGCATGTGCGTAACCACATAAATGCAGACAAAGTTTATCATACCTGGATCAACATGAAGAATATGGTACCCAGTCTGCAACTCATTTGCCGTAAGCAATCTCATCACCAGGCAGATTTCATTGCCTTTTTTGGCAAAAAAGATTTTATAATCGGTGAACAGGTGAGCCGAAAATTAAAAAAAGAACTTCCTCAGACCAAAATTATTATGACGGAAAAAGATCATAACCTTTTAGATGAGCAATTATTTCATCATATTGCATCTTATTTGTAAATGATCAACCTTATCCTCTTCATTGCAGTCCTGTTTTTTCTTGGCTATGCCATTCTCATTCTGTATTTCAGAGCTGGCTGGCAGGCAAGTAATGAATTTAAAGTAAAAAAAGATCATACGCCGGTAACTAAAGTAACGATCATAATACCGGCCAGGAATGAAGAAAAAAATATTGAGCGCATTTTAAAGGACATCAGGGCACAAATTTATCCGGACGACCTCACCGAGATCATCGTTGTAGATGATCATTCAACAGACACTACGGCTGAAATTGTGAAGCGCTTCCCTGCGGTAAAACTCATTTCACTGAATGACTATACAAACGGACAAGTGTTGAACGCCTATAAAAAAAAGGCTATTGAAATTGCCATACAACAAAGTAGTGGCGAACTGATCATTACGACCGATGCCGACTGTGCCATGTGCGAATTCTGGCTGCTCAGTATTGTGTGTTATTACGAATTATATCATCACAAATTAATTGCCGCACCGGTTGCTTTTTTCAATTATAAAAACTGGTTTCAAAATTTTCAATCGGTCGACTTTCTCACCATGCAGGGAGTAACCGCAGCATTGGCCAGATTCAGAAGCGGCACTATGTGTAATGGGGCTAACCTCGCTTATACCCGGGAGGCCTTTAATGCAGTACATGGATTTGAAGGCATCAACGATATTGCGAGCGGTGATGATATGCTGCTGATGTATAAAATAGATCAGCGCTTTCCGCGTCAAACGTCCTATCTGAAATGTAAAGACGCCATCGTGTACACCGATGCCATGCATTCTATTAAAGCTTTTCTGGCACAACGCATTCGCTGGGCATCCAAAGCCTCGCGTTTTAAAGACAGCCGTCTGGTTTTTATCCTGGTCTGCGTATTCGCGTTCAATCTATTTTTGCTCATCTTGCTGGCCGCTTCCTTTTTTAGTCTCACCCTGCTGAAAATATTTTTCACGGTACTGATTGCCAAGGCCGGTATCGAATTATGTCTGCTGCTGCCGGTCAGTCGTTTTTTCAATAAAAGACACGAATTGCATTATTTTTACTTTTTGCAGTTTGTACATATCCCCTACATCATTTTATCGGCCATTCTTTCGCAGTTTGGCAGTTACGAATGGAAAGACAGAAAAGTAAAATAAGTTTTTGAAAATGACGCAGATCAACGGCAACAGAACCTGGAAACGACTGAAACAAAACAAAGCGGCAATCGCAGCCCTGTGCTTTATTTTGCTTACAATTTTGGTAGCCATATTTGCCTATCTGATAGCGCCTGATCATACTCCGGATGCCAATACTATGAACGTAGAAATAGCGACTCAAAAATCCGGCTTTCAATGTCTTTTTTTCAAAAAATATAAAAGTACTGTAACCCGCCATACATTCGGTCACCGTTTGCTTTTTGGACAGGAGGCTGAAGCCGAACTGATACCGGTAAAAGAAGCTAAAATAATCGGTGACAGCATACACATTGCGCATATCGCTGACGAACAAATTGTTGAATTGCAAACCTATCCCATTGATCGCAAAATTCCGGATACCTACAACCACTACATCATCAAACGAACCTTCTGGCTGGGCACCGACAAGTACGGCCGCGATATGCTTTCACGCTTGCTGATCGGAACGCGTATCAGTCTGGCCGTAGGTTTTATAGCAGTGATCATTTCCTTACTCATCGGCGTGATGCTGGGTTCCTTCAGTGCCTATTTTGCCGGCATTACCGATATGGCCATCACCTGGCTGATTAATGTGATATGGGCTATACCTACCTTATTGCTCGTGTTTGCCATCACCTCGGTCCTGGGAAAGGGCTTTTGGTTGATATTTATAGCGGTTGGTTTTACCATGTGGGTTGGCACGGCACGGCTGATTCGCGGACAGGTGATGGGCATCAAGGAACTTGAATATATACACGTTGCCCGCACTATGGGGTTTTCATCGTGGCGAATCATCTTCAGGCATATTATACCCAATGTGATGGGTCCTACTATTGTAATGGCTGCCAGCAATTTTGCTACCGCCATTCTGATTGAAGCGGGCCTCAGTTTTTTAGGCATTGGCGTTCAGCCACCAGTCTCATCGTGGGGATTGATGATCAAGGCAAATTATAATTTCATCATCACAAACCGCCCGATGCTGGCCATTATACCGGGCATAGCCATTATGCTGATCGTACTGGCTTTTAATATTTTAGGCAACGCATTAAGGGATGCGCTGGATGTGAAAGGGACGGTGTGATAAATGAGGAAAACAGTTCTCTGTTACAAAAAAATGCGAAAGCCAATTCCTGCCTGAAAACTGATTTCAATAGTCATAAAAATATGGCATACCTACATCAAATAAACGGACATAAAACTCTTTGCGTTTCTTCTGCATCAGGTTTATCATGATCGTAAAATACACAGAACCGAATCATATTACAGATAAAGAAGATGAAAATTACTTCAGTAAAAAATTACCTTTGTATATCGTAACATTCATCTATTTTAAAAATCTGAAATTATACATGCGTACACTCATTTTAATTTTCGCCTTACTGAATGCAATTTACGGCACCGCTCAGCAAAATATCATCGTTATCATAGCCGATGACCTCGGGGCCGATTATTGCGGATTTACAAGCAATGCCACAGACACGGCGAAAATGCCCAACATCCGTTCGTTGTTGCTGAAAGGCGTGCAGTTTAGCAACGCCTGGGCAAGCCCTTATTGTTCAACTACAAGAACTGGCACATTTACCGGACGCTACTCATTCCGGACCGGAGTTGGCACTGTAATAGGTGGCAATACATCTGCTGATCTGGACACCACCGAAAAGTCGATCGCTGAATTGCTTAAGTATGATGCACCTGTAAAATACAGAACGGCCAATGTCGGCAAGTGGCATATGAATGTGCAAACCCCTCAAAAAATTTTATATCCCACTAATAAATTTGGATACGATTTGTTTAAAGGGAATTTTTCCGGCGCCATCTCAAATTATTACAGTTGGACCAAAATTACCAATGGTACCCAAACAGATACTATTACAAATTATGCAACTACAGAAACGATCGATGATGCCATAGCCTGGCTGGATACCTTGCCAAACAATCAACCGTTTTTTCTTTGGCTGGCATTCAATGCACCCCATTCACCCTTTCACCTGCCACCAGCAAATTTACATACAGTACCCGGACTGACAGGCACCCAGCAGCATATTAATCAAAATACACCACTTTATTTTAAGGCGATGATCGAAGCCATGGATACAGAGACCGGACGCCTGTTACAGTGGCTGGCTGCAAATAATAAATTAGATAGTACCAACATCATTTTCATGGGCGACAACGGCAATGACAAAAGAGTGATTCAGATTGCGGATTCAACACATATCAAAGGAACTCTGTACGATTACGGC
>JADYYU010000080.1 GCA_020853515.1 Chitinophagaceae bacterium
TATTTTCGAACACCAAAACAAACAATACGGAGCCTACGAACTTCGTAAAAATTATCACAAACGGGCACGTATTGCATTGATGGCCGCCGCCACTTTTGCCATTGTGATCTCAGGCATTCCGCTGATCGCAGGATTACTGATCAGCGATCATAATGACCTGAACAGAAGAGTAACCCTTACCACCATACGTACGGATCTGCCCAAGCCACCCAAGCCAAAGCACGTAGACCCGCCTGCTGCAAACCCCACAGATGCTGCACCCACACCAAAAGTCAGCATTCCGATCATCACTACAGCCGACAGTGTGTACAACGATGTAAAACCTGTAGCCAGCAACGAAATGACTAAACCCGGACCGGTAGATCCAACCTCAACAGAGACAGGACCTGTGGGTCCGGCCACGGGCGAAGGAAAACCAACTACCGAGCAGCAAATTGTAGAAACAGTTGTTGTCAAAGAAACCACCCACGAATCCGGCGAATTGCATCAGTTTCCTGAATTTCCGGGTGGAGAAGACGCCATGATTGCTTTTTTGAAAAGTCATCTGATTTATCCTAAACGAGCTCAGGATGCCGATAAAGACGGGCGTGTCGTATTGGAATTTATTGTAGATAAAGAAGGCAGGATCTCTGATATCGATCTGCTCAAAAAAGCCGGTTTCGGTTTTGATGAAGAAGCCGTGCGTGTGATGGGCCTGATGCCAGAATGGAAACCCGGCAAAATTAACGGCGCGCCGGTCAAAGCCCGCTATCAGATTCCGATCACTTTTGAACTGGAAGATTAATGCCTTAACAGGATGGTTTCTGAAAAAATTTGAGTGCGGTCGTAACTAACCTGATCTATTATTTCAAACTGCAAAGTGTGGATGACAACGGCATTCACACTTTTTTTATTTCAAAATTCTGCCGTTCAGGGTCACTCTTTTCATGCAAAAAAAGCACATTACCCTGCAATATAACCATTGTATTATTACTTCATGACACCTTACCAAAGTGATAAAAAAATAGGAAAGAGCAGTTAAAAAAATTTGGTATAACTTTGCCCCAATGAAAAAATCACGGCAGCTTTTTTTATTGATCATCTTCCTCATTTCCTGCGAAAAAGAAGTGAATATTAAACTGAATGATGGCGAAAAAAAAATTGTCGTTGAGGGGGTGATTGATGTGAATGAAGTACCTTATGTATCATTAACCCGCAGCATTGGTTTTTTTGATAAAATTGATCTGAGCTCGGTTGAATATATTAAAAATGCAGCGATTACGATCACCGATCTGAACACTGCCAAGTCTATCTTGCTGAAAGAATATTCAATTGATACAGTCGTAGGCAGCAACACAGTTAAATTTTCACTTTACGGCCCCGACTTCGCCGATCCTGTAGCTGCCGCCTTTAAAGGAGAGATCGGACATACGTACAAAATAAACATTGTCGAAAACACAAATGTGTATGAAGCCTATACACTTATACCTGAAAATGTTGGTTTAGATTCTGTGTGGCTTGAGCCGGTGCCCGGTAAAGAAGATAGTTTTTCAGTATTAAAAGCCATCTATTCAGATCCTGATACTTTTGGCAATTGCGTAAAACTGCAAACAAAGCGCAACCGCCTGATCAAAGATGGCAGCCCCGAATTATTTTACTCCTCTTTCACATCGGTTTATACCGATAATATTGTTAACGGCACCAAAATTAATCTGAGCATCGATCTGGGATTTGACCGTACCAGAGATTATTCACAAAAGGAATATCAAACGCTGGGCTATGTCAAAAAAGGCGATACCGTTACCGTAAAATGGTCTGCTATAGACAGAAATGTTTTTACCTTTTGGGAAACACTTTCTTTTTCGGCCGGCAGTGTGGGCAATCCTTTTGCATCACCGGTGCAGGTGATGGGTAATGTGAAGGGTGCGATCGGAGTGTGGGGAGGCTACTCAAGTAAATATTTCACGATCATAGATTCCTTGTGATCTCAAATTATAAATAACAATAAAACACTTTCAGATGTCAGAAGAAACACCAATTGAAAAAGTACAACTACTCATTATCGGTTCAGGTCCTGCCGGTTATACTGCCGCTATTTACGCTGCGCGCGCTAACCTCAATCCGGTTTTATACCAGGGCTTGCAGCCGGGCGGACAACTGATGATCACCACAGAAGTTGAAAATTATCCGGGCTATCCTGAAGGTGTGATGGGGCCAAAAATGATGCAGGAATTTGAAGAGCAGGCGAAGCGAATGGGTGCCGACATCCGATGTGGATATGCTACCAAAGTTGACTTTAGTGCACAGCCCTATAAAGTGGAAATTGATGAAGAAAAATGGATCGAGGCGAATGCCATTATCATTTCTACCGGTGCAAGCGCCAAATGGCTGGGTATACCAAAAGAAGAACAACTGGCGACTAACGGTGGCGGCGTAAGTGCCTGCGCAGTGTGTGACGGTGCCTTTTTCAGAGGTAAAGAAGTGGCGATCGTAGGCGCGGGCGATACCGCCTGTGAAGAAGCCATGTATCTGAGCAAACTTTGCAGTAAAGTACATATGCTCATCAGAAAAAATACAATGCGGGCCAGTAAAGTAATGCAGGAACGTGTACTAGCAACCCCCAACATTCAGGTATACTGGGATACTGTGATTGATGAAATTATTGCGGAAGAAAAAATTCAGAGTCTCAATGTAAAAAACAATGCGACCGCTGCCATTACCAATATTCCTGTGAGCGCTTTATTTGTGGCTATTGGTCATAATCCCTACAGTGAAATATTTAAACCATATATCACCATGGA
>JADYYU010000081.1 GCA_020853515.1 Chitinophagaceae bacterium
CAACAAACCAAAAGCCGCGGACTGAAGATGTATGTGTGGAAAGTGATACAGCATTACTTTAGTTACCGCCGCGATGAATATACTATCAGCACCGATACCAAAGAGTTTACGCAGAAAGCCTTTTTTCTGAATGTAGCCAATGGTCGCGAATTCGGTTACGGGTTTCAGATATCACCTGCCGCTTCACTGCAAGATGGGGTGCTTGATGTGATACTCACCAAAACTATCCATGCCTTGAACGGATTGGTATTTGTGATCGACGGCTGGCGCAAACGTTTGCATAAAAACAAAAATTGCATGCATTTTACCACTACCCGCATTCGCATTGAAGCAAAAAATTTAAACTATTTTCAAACAGATGGCGATGCGCACCGCTGTGAGGGCGTCTGCGAAATCAGGGTATGGCCTGATGCGCTGCAATTATTGGTGCCGCAATCTGCCGAAGCTCAACTTTAAAATATAAATCATGTCAAAGAAAAAATGGATCACGGATAGTCCTTTTGTGTACAGTACCAACACCGAACTGATGAAAGAGGAAATACCCGAAGAAACCGAAACTCCGGCTCCCCACCTTCAAAAATTGCGGATAAAACTTGATACAAAACAGCGGGCCGGAAAGGTAGTGACACTCATAGAAGGATTTACAGGAAAGGCCGAAGATGCAGAAATACTGGGAAAATTACTCAAAACAAAATGCGGGACCGGCGGGTCGGTCAAAGACAATCAGATATTAATACAGGGGGATTACAAAAATAAAGTGCTGCAATTATTGCAACAACTGCAATACAAAGTATCTTAGCAAATTATTTCCCTATGCGCTGTTTACTTTTGATTTCCGGAGTTTTTATTTTAAGCATGATGGTGGCATGTTCAGGTAAAAATAAATACCAGGGCGACTCTATGGTGAATTATCCTGATCTGACATTAATTCAAAAGGAATATTTGTCACCTTATGAAAAATCGCCCAATACTTTTTTAAAAGTTGAGTATAAAAATAATCAAAAAGATTCATCTTATCTGAAAGCTGAACAGGTGAACTGGAAAGAGATCAATGACCTGTTTGCAAAAGCCAATCTGTATCAGAAGCAGCTCGACAAGCAATACCTCATTACCGTTATCAGTGACACCCTAAGTCCCACCATGACCCTGCTTTACACTAGCCTGAATCCGCAAAATTATATCAGCAAACTCAGTATCAATGCGGAAAGTACCGACAATAAAATTTTATCTATTTACTGGGAAACCCAGGATGAAGGTTTTTACAGCAGCGAAGAAAAAAAGATACTGTACGTAGTAGGAAAAACCTTACAGATACAGCAGTTCAATAAGAAAGTGCTGGCGTCAGGAAAGAAAAAAATTATACAGTATGTTTTTTTAAATTAATGTAGCTGCTGCTGAATCCTTATTTTTGCCCTTGTGGACAAACAAGCATTTACAGTTATTGCGCCTTCCATTCCGCACAGGCCGGGCATTTACAAATACTATAGCAGTGATGGGCAGATCATTTATGTAGGCAAAGCCAAAAATCTGTATAAAAGGGTCAGTTCGTATTTCAACAAGATCAGCGGTTATTATAAAACTCAAAAGCTGGTGTCGGAGATCTGCAATATCGAAATTGCCATAGTAGACAGTGAGCAGGATGCCTTGCATCTGGAGAATTCACTGATCAAACAGTATCAGCCGAAATATAATATGATGCTGAAAGATGATAAGACTTATCCGCATATTGTGATCAAAAATGAACCTTTTCCGCGCATCTTTTTAACCCGGCGCAAAATACATGACGGTTCGGAATATCTCGGACCTTATACCTCTGTGGACCAGGTAAGGGACATTCTTGAACTGATCAAGCAAACTTTACCATTCAGAACCTGCAACCTGAAACTCACGAAGGAAAATATTGAAAAGGAAAAATTTAAACCCTGTCTGGAATATCATATCGGTAACTGCAAAGCACCTTGTGCCGGTTTGCAGACAAAAGAAGATTACGCCTGGCAGGTACATCAGGTGCGGGAAGTGTTCAGAGGCAAACTGGGAGAAATTACCCGGCATTACAAACAGGAAATGCAGGCTTGTGCCGAAAATATGCAGTTTGAAAAAGCTGAACTGATCCGCAGGAAACTGGAGTTTATCAAAGAGTATCAGGGCAAGTCGATTATTGTCAGTACCAGGCTGCATGAGGTGGATATCTGCTCGGTGATCTCAAATGAGGAAGCGGCATTTATCAATTATATGGTGATCGTGCAGGGCAGTATTATACATACGCATACCGTGACCATTGAAAAAAAACTGGACGAAACGGACGAAGAGATCCTGCAGTTTGCGCTGAACCAAATGCGTGAAAAATTTGAAAGCAGCTCGAAAGAAATCGTGGTGCCTTTTGCATTTGAATTTGATGCCGGGGTATTGATTACGGTACCCAAAACAGGCGATAAGAAAAAACTGCTTGAACTGTCGTTGCAGAATGCGCAATATGCCCTGCAGGATTTTAAACGTAAAAAAACCTTATTGCTTGAGCAAAACAGTGAAGGACAAAACAGGGCCTTGCTGCAGCAGTTAAAGGAAGATCTGCATCTACCCAGAATGCCTTTGCATATTGAGTGTTTTGATAACAGTAATTTTCAGGGATCCTATCCTGTGGCGGCCATGGTCTGTTTTAAAAACGCCTTGCCTGATAAGAAAGAATACCGTCATTTTCATATCAAAACGGTGGAAGGTATTGATGATTTTGCCAGCATGAAAGAGATTGTGTACCGGCGTTATAAACGGGTGCTCGACGAACAAAAACCCATGCCGCAACTCATCATTATTGACGGGGGCAAAGGTCAGTTGAGTTCGGCTATGGAAAGTATCCGGGCGCTTGATCTGCTGGGCAAAGTGACGGTGGTAGGCCTGGCAAAAAATGTAGAAGAGATATTTTATCCGGGTGATACCGAATCGCTGAAGCTGCCTTATCAGAGTCATACCCTTAATTTGCTGAAACGGATCCGGGATGAAGTGCATCGATTTGGGATTACTTTTCACCGCAATACCCGCAGCAAAGGCGTGATCAAAAATGAACTGCAGAACATTGCGGGGATTGGCGAAAAAACAGCGCAGGACTTGCTGAAGGCATTTAAATCAGTGACCAAAATAAAACAAGCCGGTTTGGAAGATCTGGCAAAAGTGATCGGAAAGGCTAGGGCGGAAGTTGTGCGGGATTATTTTGAGGGAAGGTAATACTACTGATAAAAACTCCTGTTTTGCGTATACCAGTCGAAGGCGATTTTCAACCCTTCTTTGACAGAGATCGCAGGATCATAAGCTAATAATTTTTTTGATTTGTCGATATTGGCCAGACTATGCGGAATATCCCCTTTACGGAATGCTCCAAATGCAGGCTGCAAGTCAGAGCCGGCTATGCTTTTGATGTGATTGAATAACTGCAATAAGGTGGTGCTTTCGCCGAAGGCTGTATTATACACCTGATTCACCGCTTCAGTGTTTTCTGTAAACAAAGCCTTGAGATTGGCCTGTACTACATTTTGCACGTAGGTAAAATCGCGGCTATAACTGCCGTCGCCATTAATAGTAGGAGGCTCATGATTGAGCACTGCATCCATAAATAGGGGGATCACCGCGGCATAGGCTCCTTTCGGACTTTGATGGGGACCAAACACATTGAAATATCTCAGTCCGATAAACTCCATGTTATACGTTTTGGCAAAAACATCCGCATATAATTCCATCACATATTTTGTAACTGCATAAGGCGATAGCGGTTTTCCGATAATGTCTTCCACTTTAGGCAGCGATTCGCTGTCGCCGTAAGTTGATGAGGATGCTGCATAAACGATTCTTTTGACACCCGCTTCTTTGGCTGCAGTAAAAATATTGAGCGTACCGTTTATATTGGCATTATTGGTGGCTATTGGGTCGTGTATGCTGCGGGGTACAGATCCGAGCGCAGCCTGATGACTGACAAGGTCGATTCCCTGCATGGCCCTACGGCAGATTTCAACATCAGTGATATCTCCTTCGATCAACGTAAATTTGGGATGAGAAATAATTTCTGCCAGATTTTGACGAAATCCGGTACTGAAATTGTCGATGACCGTTACCTTGCTGATGCGAGGTATATTGATAAATGTCTTGGCCAGATTGGATCCAATAAAGCCGGCGCCACCGGTAAGAAGAATATTCATGATGGCTGCAAAAATACACAGTAAAGTGCTTAAAATTTTATATTTTTTTCTGCTAGAAGCTGATAATACAAATTGCGCATATCGTTTACCAGCCGCGATTTGTCGAAGCGGTTCATGACATGGTTTTTGCCTTTTTGTCCGAAGGTGCTGCGCAGTGCCGCATTTTCGGTCAATTTTAAAATGGCTTCTGCAAAGAGCTCAGTATTATCGGAAGGAGTTACGAAGGCCGTTTCGTTTTCGAGCACAATATCTTTTACGCCACCTACATCAGTCGATACGATAGGCTTGTTGGCGGCCTGTGCTTCGATGAGCGACACGGGTGTACCTTCGTTGAGAGAGGAGAGTGCTACTATATCAATACCGGCATATACTTCATCCATTGTTGTCAACCAGGAAGTGAAGGTGACTGTCTGCGCCGTTTCATTTTCAGGAAAGTAATTGTATGCAATGTTATAATCATCCAGCATTTTTTGCAAATCCATGCGAAGATCACCATCACCCACAATGATAAATCTGAGTTTTTGGGAAGTGCTGTTCAGTACTTCTTTGATAGCGTTGATAAATAAGACATGGTTTTTCACAGGTACGATCCGGCCGATGATTCCGATGGCGATTTCATCGTCTTTGATCGCGTATTTTTGTCTGAAAGTGTGTCGTTTATTTTCCTGATCTGTATAAAACTTTTCAAGATCAAGTCCCAGAGGTATCAAAACCATTTTTTCAGGAGCGCAAATAGAAAAATCGACCGTCAGTTCTTTTTTTTGTTGTTCGCTGATGGCAATGATACGGTCTGTTTTTTTTGCAAGATAGCGTTCAGCCTGCACAAAAAGCTGGCTTTTGGCTTTTCCAAAATAGGAGTGAAACACATGCCCGTGAAAAGTATGCAGTATCACCGGCACTTTGCAGGCTGATGCGGCCAGTCGGCCCAGAGCACCGGGTTTGGCGGCGTGGGTATGTACAATATGCGGTTTAAAATCCTGAATGATCTTTTTTATTTCCTGATAGGCTTTCCGGTCTTCGGAAAAATGAATGGCCCTTTTCATGGAAGGAATTTCTATAGGCTGCAGTTGATA
>JADYYU010000082.1 GCA_020853515.1 Chitinophagaceae bacterium
GAAAGGATTCAGTGGTAGAAACATTTCTGAGTAATATTAATGTAGCCGGCATACAGCCTGATAATGATTCTATAGAATCATACGTGATGCCTTATCAGGCCTACATCGGTTTAAAAGAATATCCCTGTACCCGCAATTTGTATTTTATTTCAAAAGAAACCTGGCAGGGCCTCGGTACCGGGCTTGTCAATTACCTATGTAAAGACGGGCAGTTGGTTTTTAAACAGGCCAAATTATTTCCATTAAAAGTAAATGTACTGCTTAGAGAATCAACGATTAAGAAGTAAATAGTTAAATAATTCATTAAATAACATCTTATTAGAGGTAGTAAGAAAAAAGTTAAATATGTTTACTTTTTCAAATCTGATTAAACCTTCGACGATATAAACACTCTAACACAAAATAACATAAACAACAAAGATCATGAGAAACATCCTTATTACGCTGGCACTTGTTTTCAGCACTGTACTTGCAAAAGCACAAACATTAGAAGAGGCTATTCAGTTTATAAAATATGAAAGATTTGAAAGTGCCCGCAAAATACTTTCCCCAATGGCAGCGGCTAACCCACTAGCCAATTACTATTTGGGGATTAGTGAACTGGGGAATGACAATGCTAATTTAAATGAAGCCAAAGCTACTTTTCAAAAATTTCCGGATGATGCTGCTAATATGGCCGGCATAGCCCGGGTGATGTTTTTAGAGAATAAAGCCCCTGAAGCAATGAGTATGCTGACAAAAGTAGCAGCGAAAGCCAAAAAGAAAGATTTTATGCCTTATGTGTATGCCGCTGATGCCATTAACTATACTGAAGGAGGCGATCCGAATGTGGCTATCGAATGGTATAAAAAAGCCCTTGAAGTAAACCGCAATGGCGATACACATCTGGCACTGGGTGACGTGTACCGCAAAATACAAGGCGGCGGCGGTAATGCAATGACCAACTATGAATATGCAGAAACTTTTCCGGCTACCAGAGCCATGGCTAATTATAAAATGGGTAATCTCTGGTATGCAGCCCGCAATTACGACAGTGCTCTGATCAAATATGCAAAGGCTTCTGAAATAGATCCGAATAATCCATTGCCTTACAATGACCTGGCCAATGCCTATAATAAAGTAAGCAAATATGCGAAAGCCAAGGAAAATATTGAACGCTATCTGCCTTTGTCTGATAATACAACCGATGATCAGATCCGCTATGCAAATGTGCTTTACCTTTCAAAAAATTACGCTGACGCAATCAGTAAAATGAAGGAACTGATCGGTAAGGGCGTAGAAAAAGCCTACATGTACCGCGTAATTGGTTACAGTCAGTATGAAACCAAAGACTATGCAAACGCACTGATTAACATGGATAAATTTTTTGCGAAGCAAATACCGGCCAAGATCATTCCGCTTGATTATTTTTACTACGGCAAGATCTTGCTGCGCGATTCAACAAAAAAATCAATGGCCGATGAACAATTCATGAAAGGGATTGCAATGGATACCACAGCCGATAAGGCACCTACACTGAGAAGCCTGGCAGAAGCTTACTACGAAGCTGAAGATTACGCCACTTCTGCCAAATGGTATAAGCAACTGGCCGAATCAAATTATGCCACAAAAGAAGACCGGGATTATTGGTGGGCAGGTTACATGTCCTATTACTCAAACGATCTTGCAACAGCCGCACAGATGTTTACTAAATACAGTACAGCAAACCCAACGGAACCGCTCGGCGTTTTATGGCTTGCAAAGACAAATGAAAAAGCGAACGACAAAGATTTTAAAAATGGATCTGCAACGGCTTTATATAATCAGTGGCTGGGCATGGTTAGTGAAAGTGATGCCGCCAAGAAAAAAGATTTTACCAAAGCATATACTTATCTTGCCATGGTTGCCTATAACACAAACAAAAAAGATGATGTCAAAAAATATGCTGATAAACTCTTGATTTTCAATCCTGAAGATGACACCGCCAAGCAGTTACTGAAAGCATTACCTGCCATGAAGTAATTATTTTATAAAAAAGTAAATGCCGCAGTAGAATAAATACTGCGGCATTTTTATTGACTTCTCCGCACAAGATCTTCATGCAGTTTAATGACCTGCGGTATGATTAAATGTTGATCATCATTCATAATAAAGTGCTGTGCAAATTGTTTCTTTTCTTCGTCAGGCATTTGTGCGTCGATGCGCAATTGAATTTCCTGTATTGTGAGCTGATCACGGTGCTGCACCCTTTGAATTCGCAAGGGTACTGGACAATCTACCAATATGATCTCATCAAGATCTGTATAGGCAGCAGACTCGATCAGCAAGGCTGCTTCTTTCATTGCATAGGGCGATTTCTGATCACGAAACCACTGCGCTGATTGCGCCCGCACAACCGGATGCACCAACGAATTCAGTAAAGCCAGTTTCTGATCATTCTTAAAAACAAGTTCCTTCATAACTGCTTTGTCAAAAAGGCCGTTCGGGTAAAGGGATTTTCCAAAATGCTTGATGATAGCGGCTTTTAGGCCTGCATTTTCATCATACAGTTTTCGTGCTTCATCATCTGCATAATAGACCGGAACACCCAACATTTCAAATAAACGACAGATGGTGCTTTTGCCACTACCGATACCACCTGTTATGCCTACTTTTATCATGAATGTGCTAATTTTTTTCTGTGAAAATACAAAACTGTCTTAACTTGCGTTATGGAATTTTTAGAGGCATTATTTGGACAGAAAAATACAGAAAACAACTTCTTTATATTGGCTGGCCCCTGTGTGGTTGAAAACAGGGAAGTGCTGTTTGAAACAGCCGCTAAACTGAGCGAACTTTGCGCTGAACTGCAAATACCTCTGATATTCAAATCATCTTATACAAAGGCGAACAGAAGCAGTGCAAACTCATTTACAGGAATAGGAACTGAAAAAGCATTGCAATTGCTGGCAGAAGTTAAACAAACCTTTGGCTTGCCCATCGTAACGGACATACACACCGAAGCGGACGCAGAAATGGCTGCACCTTATGTGGATGTGTTACAGATTCCAGCCTTTCTATGCAGACAAACCTCCCTTTTAGTCGCTGCGGCCGCAACAGGAAAGATCGTAAATATAAAAAAAGGTCAATTTATGTCGCCTGAAGCCATGGAATTTGCCCTGAAGAAAGTCACAGGGACCGGTAATGAAAAAGTGATGCTGACAGAAAGAGGTAACAGTTTTGGCTATCACGATCTTATCGTAGATTTTAGAGGCATCCCTGTGATGAGATCGTTTGGAAAGCCGGTCATCATGGATTGTACCCATGCGCTTCAACAACCCAATCAGGCTTCCGGCGTAACAGGCGGCAAACCTGAACTCATAGAAACGATTGCAAAATGCGCGGTTGCTGCGGGCGCAGATGGTCTGTTTATTGAAACGCATCCCGATCCGTCCCGGGCCCTCAGTGACGGCGCTAATATGCTCCCTCTCAGTGAGATGAAACCATTGCTTGAAAAACTGATTCGCATCCGAAAAGCAATTATTTAATTTATGGGGCTTGTAAGGAGGGAACTGGAGGTATTGGATGATTTTTTGCCCGTCGGAGCAAGCGAAATGGTGATCGCTTATATGCATCAGTACAAAATTCATCTGAAAATTAAAAGGGAGCGTAAAACGATTTTAGGTGATTACCGGCCGGCAACCCATAGTAGCCCACATACCATTTCAGTGAATGCCAATTTGAACAAATATCATTTTTTGATCACTTTTGTACATGAACTGGCTCATCTTGTCAACTTCATACAGCATGGCAGAAGAGTACAGCCACACGGACCGGAATGGAAAACTTGTTTTGCGCAACTTCTCAAACGTTTTCTTGAAAAAGATATTTTTCCTGCAGACATCAAAGAAGCGCTCAGGCAGTCTGACAACAATCTTTCAGCAACCACCTGCTCAGACCCGAAATTATTTAAGATTTTATATAAATATGACGATGCAAATGGAAAACATCTGGTAGAACATCTGTCGATTGGTGACACTTTCAGAACAGAAAGTGGTGAAGTATATCTGATCAGGGAAAAACGCAGAACAAGGTTTGCCTGTGAGCAAATTCACTCCAAAAAGATGTATTTTTTTCCCGGAATTTATGAAGTTTTTAAAGAATAGTGTGAAATGTTATCAATTTTTATATATTTGTATGGAAGAAATATAAAATAATGAAATCTAACATGAACGAATTTAAAATTATTGTATCAAAAATCATGTGCAAAAAGTACTTATTAAGCTTAATCATGGTCGTTTGTTTTAGCAGCGCGTTTGCTCAGTACGAGTTTAGTACACGCAATACCGATATGCCTGTACTGGGGCTCAACTGGGGCGTTGTGGGTGGAGGCTTTACGTCTATGCTGAATAACCGCGATGACCTGAATGCAGATGAACGTCTGGATCCGCAGTTTATGAACTTTAACTGGGCAGCAGGCGTTGAATGTATGTACTGGTTTCAACCGACCTTCGGCTTTGGCGGACAATTGATGTACTGGAACGCAGGCGCTAAGTACAAGGGCCTCGATACACTCACCAAAGTTAAGTTTTCAGCTACTACCAAAATGACCTATGCCAAGCTGCCTTTAATGTTTTACTTTAAGTCGTACAACAGATACTATCCTAACCGCCGTACCCGGATGAATATTTGCTTCGGCCCCTATATCGCTTTGATGACAGGCTTTTCAGAAGATGGAACCTATACGGATTCATCCGGTAATGAGCTGAGTTCGGTAGGTGTTTCTGGTCAAAATTTCGAATCGGGCTATCCAGGCAGCGTCGTAAAGGGAAAATTAAACGGACAGATCTATAACCCGTTTGATATAGGATTTGTATTTGGCATAGGTGGCGAATGCCGCCTCTGGCGACGCACCGTTGTGGCCTTAAATATCAGAACCGATGTTGGTATCACCAATGTTGAAAATACAAAAGGACTGAAATTGCACTATGACGGAGTTCCCGATGATCTCGATTTTAATTATTGGAAAGATCTCTACGCGAAATTTACCCCACTCAACGGTGCAGACAAAGCCGCCGGAATCGAATCGAACAGAAGAGCTACAAAAAATTTCTCTGTAGGTGCTTTCCTTACTCTCAAAAAATACTTTTAAGATAGATTCACTTACGAACATAGATCAGCTATAGAACATTAACACATGAAAAAAATTATATTAGTACTTTTTGCGAATCTGATTGGAGCGGCCGTATTTGGACAAAACGAAGGCAGAATCGGTGTATTTTCTACTATCAGCAAAACTTCGCTGTTAAATGGCGATGATAAAGAATTCGGAGACTATTTACCCACTTTCAAACCGGGACTGGGACTTACAGCCGGTTATCATTTTACCTTATTCAAAGCCATACCGATGGGTATCAGTGCTCAGATTTCATATAACAAAACGGGGCAAAATTATAACGGAATTTATCAGGACAGTACCAGTTATTATGCGTACTCAAGGCTCAATTATATTCGATTTGGGGCCGCATTGCAATTCGGTACCAATATCAGAAGGCAGGTATCCCTGGCCCTGACATTTGGTGCTAACTATGGCATACTGACCAGCTATCAGGATCGTTACGAACTGATCCGTTATAATAACGACCGCTTTATTGTTGATATCAAAAATACAGATGTAGATTATTATGATACTGCTCAAACCAAAGCAGTACTTTCTGATCCCATCTACAACAAAACCGACTTAAATATATTTGGTACGCTGGGCCTTGACATTCTGGTTACCCGCGATATCGTATTTGGATTTGGCGCCAGAATGGATATGGGTATGAGTGGTGTAGAAAATCACGATAAAGTAAATATCGTCACTGAAACCAATCCTCCGGTATCTACTCAATATTTCTCTACCTGGGGTCGATTTAAATACAGAACACCCAGTACACCGGATGCCAACGTAAGAACCCAAACTACAAATCAGGCTGTAGGTGCTTACCTTTCGCTGAAATACAGAATTTTCAACAAAGAAAAAATTGAATTCTGGTATAAAGAGCATCGTTGGGATAAATAAAGTTGATACAGCGGATGCGAATTTGGGCTGTACTTAAACAATTACTGAATATCAAGAAATCTTAAATTATTGAAGACATTTCAATTTGCTCATGTCTGCTATAACATTTTACGACTGTTCGTATCAAAGTTATGCTGCAATTGATCGATCCATATCCATATAAAAGTGCATCATAAGGCTGTTGACGGCTATGCCCAAAGACGACTTGCAGATTGATTGAATGTAAATGCTGCTTTAAATATTCCGGCCCTGCCTTTTGACAATTGTTAGATAGTGACACAATTTCAGCACTGCCTCTTACATACCAAATTTAAAATTCGAACTTTTGTTTCCCAATCACAACAACGTTTGAAGCGTTACTTTGCGTTTAGAATACTTTCAATTTTTTGAGCCGTCAGCGGATGGTAATTTTCTTTGCTTTTGGCAAAAATGGCACGGGCCATATCTGTCCCCTTTGCCGACTTCAGCATTTCCATATACAATGGTTCCAGAAATTTTTTCCGTCCTACACGGCTCAGAAAATCTTCCATCGCAGGATAGGCCAATTCATACCCGGAAGCGATGGCAAGGCGGAACCATTCATCTGCAATCTCGCTGTTGCTGCTGACACTGAGTTTAAATGTACGGTCGAGGTCGCTCATTTTTTCAAAGGGCAATGGATGAGCGACTTTTCTTAAAAACTGTAACCATTCATGTGTACTCCAAGCAGCCGTTTTCAATGACTGCGCTTTGAGATCCTTTTCAAAGGCTACCCGCTGTGAATCTACCTGAGCAAACCTTGCAGGCAGTATATGCGGACAATTGGCTGGTAATCCGGGTTCATAAATCCACTGTTTCACCATCAACTTATTTCGCAACAGGGTATCATCATTAAATAAATACTTGTCCATAAAATCAATACATTTTTCGGTAGTCATTGGCACAAAAGCATTTGCAGTAAAATACTGATTTGTAAA
>JADYYU010000083.1 GCA_020853515.1 Chitinophagaceae bacterium
CTTTTTATCAATATAGTTGATCAGAATTGGTACTTCTGCATAGTTCAGGCGTATCTTATAATCGGTTAGTACACCACTTTTATCGTTCATCAGTCTAGGCAATTGCGATAAGCCGGCGCGTGCCCCTTTTTGAGCATAGAGTAATTCCATGCTCAGTGCAGCAGGTTTGCCCAGATTAACAAAAAGCACAGCGCCCGCATTGAGACCCACACGATGGTAACCTGCAAAATTATCGCCGTCGACCTGCGAGTAATTAGCCCCAAAAACCAGTCCTCCTGCAAAGAGCCGGTCGTTGTCTTCACCAAACTGTGCCCTTACTTTAGTTGTGCATAAATTTGCCAGCAGAAAAAAGCATAAAAACATTAATTGGTTTACTTTAGCCATCTGAAAATTTGTCTTCATATTTCAATGCAAATATATGAGTATTAAATATACGCCCGCCACTTTAAAAAAATTTGAAGAGTTGTATGACGAAATCGGCTATTCGATCCGTTTTGAAAAGGGCAATTTCAACAGTGGTTATTGCATTTTGCAGGCAAAAAAAATTGTGGTGATCAACAAGTTTTTACCTCTTGAAGGCCGCATTAACGCACTGATCGACATCTTAGGCGGCATCGAATTTGACTGCACACAATTAAATACCGATGTCAGGCATTTTTATGAAATGGCCATGGCAACTCCGGGCAAACAGGGATGAGATAGCGGGCAGTTTATCCGCCAAGGCGGTGCAGTTTACAGTAGGCAGTAAGCAGTTAGGGCGGAGCCGTTGAACGGTCAAAGAGTTGGCAGGTCTGCAACTTGATGCGCTTTACACAGAAATTTCAGGCCAACGTTTCATCAAAATCTTTACCAAATTTCCGGCATAATTCACCAAATACTAAATGACTACCGCCAGATTCTCATTTCATCATAAACAGGAACAGAAAAATACCAACATTTGCATGGCAAACAATTTAGAACAATGAAAAGCACTTTGGTCGGTCTGGTTTTAATACTGGTAATTTCAAATTATACGTCTGCACAAAATACATACGGACGCCGCGAAGCGGAAAAAGATGTGGAAAAGAAATACGAAGGCGACCGGCAAAAGGGTGTAAACGCTGTAGATGAGAGACTGGATAAATGGGAAGAAAACGACAAAGTCAAGCGGGCGAAAATGGAACCTTTTCCTGCCATGAGCATGAGTATGACCATTGAATATCCGGAGAAGCCTAAAAATAATATGACGGTCGATTATTATTTTAAAAATTATGAGTGTGCTGCTATATTCACAAGTCAAAAGACCAATGGCAGCATGGATCGCATGATCATGAACTTTAAAGATGGCAAAAGCACCATGCTGATGACTGATAAAAAAGGACGTAAAACAGGTATGGTCATGGAAATGAAAAATTACGACTGGGCCATCAAAAATGCTGTTGACAAAAATAATAAGAAGGTTGAAAATGGAGATGCCAGTATCACCGCGACCGACGAATACAAAACCATTGAAGGCTATAAATGCCGCAAGTATCTGTTTGAAGACCAAAACAATAAAATGGACCTGTGGGTTTGCAAGGACGTAGGCATGGATTATATAAAATTTAACCGTGCAGCAGGCAGCGCATTTTCAAATTCAAAAACACCCGGCGGCGATGCTTACAGAAAAGCCGGCATCGACGGTGTGGTCATTCAAACCCACATCTATCCAAAAGGTGGCCGAAATGAAGAAGCCATCATGACGACTAAAAATATAAAAACAGGCAACATTCCGGAGGAGATGTTCAGCACCGCCGGATATGAGGTGACTACGATGCCCAGCCTGAAAGACATGTGGAAATCTGCAAACGAAGAAAAATAGACATCAACTTTTCATAACCCCGAACCAAATGTAAAAAGGCTTTCGTAATGAAAGCCTTTTTAATTTAGTACCTACGTTATAGATTTCTCCAACTTCACATTGATCACAATATCCCCAACAGCCGGCCAGATGTTGAATTCTACCGTACTATTAGTGACTTTGAGATAATCGCATGTCATGCCCGCCCTACCATTGGTGATTATCCAATCGCAGACCCCACAAGGAAACCAAAATACGATTGCCATACAAGCCTCTGATCACTGGCTTTGAAATTGCATTACCAGTGCTCATTTGAGAAATACCAGGCAATTTTGCCAGTGCGCTGCTGAGATTGAACGGTGTGTTTTCACTTTTTTTTAAGCGAATACCACCTAATATGCAGGGATGTAAGGCTCGGGCCATTGGGCATAAACCAGGTGATCACGATATTTTCAGCAGGTATATTGCAGTTGCATTTGTTTGAGAATATCCAATCTGCGGCAACAATGATATCAGGAAGAAAGCAATGAACAAGGGGTGCTTTTAAGGGGATAAATACCGCATAAAAATGTTAAAGACGGAACCTTAAAATCTAAACAAAGGAAAGCCTGCCAGGTGAGTCTTATTTTAATTTTTTCTTTTTGATAAAATGATAAGCGCCTTTCACATTGCCGCCAACCTGCTTATCCTTGTCGTTCCATTGCCTGTCCCACCTCACCAGCTTTTTTTTATAAATCACCATTTCAGTGCTGGCATAGGCGGCTCCATTTTGAGTAGCTGCGCAGGTGCCCCACATCATATTGCCACTATAAACATTGTTCTTTCTCTTGTACAGCATGACAGAACAACCACTTCGTTCACGCAACGAATCCAATGTCAACTGACCTAGTTTTCCTGCGTCATTCCACGCACCGGTGTACTGAGCGGCATTTTTCAAATCATACGATTTACATTCCACCGTCGTATCGTTCAGTTGATAAATATGATAAATCATTTGCAGGGTGGGCGAACTTTCAGAAGCGGCATCAGACTGTTCCGCATAAAACCAGTGTCCGTTGATCTCATCTTTCCAGAGGGGACAGATGCGAAGGATAGCATGCTGAAAATTGCGATCTTCTTTGGCCTGTGCTTCATTGCTAAACTCGCCTGCTAACATGGAGCTCAACTTTTTAAGATCCTTCTTTTTAATTTTAAGCGTCCTTGCGTTGGAAGCACTTATGATAAAAAGCATGACGAATAACAGCAGTAATTTTTTTGCAGACATAAAAAAAGTATGGGTCATATTACAAACATACTACAGAGCGATCGTAAAGGAAAAAATATTCCCTGAAAGTTAGAGGCTGAATCACGGTCGGCATTAAATAGAAATTAAAATGTTTGCATTAGCAATATACCGTAAAGGGGGTATGCATTAAATCCGGTCTTTCAGTTTCTTTGCAACAAAATAAAATCATGAGAACCATTTTTACATGCATCTGCTTTTTACTATTCAGCCAATTTTTAACCGCGCAAAACAGTACCCTGAGTGTTCTGAATGATTCTTTACCCGGTAATGGTTTTGGCATCATTGAGTCGTTTCAGAATAAATTATACACTTACCCTTCGCATACCGGAGGCCCCTTGTATGAAATTGATCAGAATACCGGAGCCCTCACATCGCTATTGACCATCCCTATGCTGACGGCCCCATGGGAGTACACTACGTATAGCGGTAGTTTTGTTTACTTAAAAGGCAAAACCGTTTTAGCTTGTCACAACAACGCCGGTCCGGGTTCGCATGTAATCGCAGCAGGTGCAGGGAGTGTAGACACCTTATTAAGTCATATCACGCCCTTCGGCAGCATCAGCAGCATCGACACCATGGTTTATCTTCTTTTCAGCGACAGTGCCGGAGTCAGGTCTAAACTATATGCCACCAATCTGAATTCTCCTGTCCTGCTCATTGATTCGGATATTGCTGTCAGAACCAGGGCGGGTAACAACGAAATGTTCTATATCAAGTCGCATCATCCTGCTGTTTATGATCAGCGACTTTACCGCACTAATGGCATTTCAAAATTTTTGGTAGACAATACCACCGGATCAAACAATCAGATCGCCCTGTTAGGAACACTGGCCGGAGATATGTACTACACCGTGTGCCACCGCGCCGCCGGCATGGACACTACCTGGATTAAAAAATGTAATGCAGCCGGTGTGGTGAGTGTAGTAGATACCATCATGATGAATGCGGCATCTACAGACCATGGACTGGTGGGCCTGGGTACAAAACTGATCATTCCTTTTAAACATGAAGATGCACCCTATTATCAGGATCTGATCGTTTACGACCTGAGCAATAATTCAAAATTAAATGTTACACAAAACAGCTATTATATCCGGACTTATGATCTGGAACAAACGCAGGTAGCAGCCAATCACTTTTACTTTAATAGCATTAACCCGATACAGCGATACATTTCTGACGGCACTATTGCAGGAACAAAACCATATGGTTCGCAGGCAGCAGGCTACGGCAATGATCTTACCTTCGAAAATTATGCTACCTATCATACGCTGGGTAATCAAGCCGCTATTTGTGATGAATTTCCGAATGCTGGCCATCAGGATGAATTTTACTATGGCAGCGACACCGGTCTGGTGATGTATAAATTATTTCAAAATACGAAATCGTACCCTTCGCATTTTAACAAGATCGGCAACAATACGTTTTTCAGGATCCATGATGCTGCCTATACCAAGATGACTGTGATGAAAATGACTGACTGCGGTATGCCTTTGGCGAATCCGCTGCATGTGCCATCCACAGAATTTGCAGAACTGAAACTGTATCCGAATCCTTCAGCAGACGGGCATTTTAACCTCCAAATCAAAGGGCAGACAAATGACATTCAATTCAAGGTAACAAATCTATTAGGACAGCAGGTTCCTATAGAACAAAGGCAGCTCAGCAGCAACACGTGGGATCTGCAATTACCCTCATCAGCACTTGGAGTTTACTATCTGCAGCTTATTGATAAAGAAGCTATACACACTCAGAAAATCATGATCAAATAAAATAAGGTCCTCTCCCGAATCCGGCATGCCACGGTGGTCAAACCGAATTCCCTGAAAAAAAATAAGCATCCAATGTTGCTCTATTGAAAGATAATTCAATAATTTGCGGGCTATGTATTCAGCAGAACAACAAAAGATATTTATACAGGAAGCCAAAGCGATCCTGGCACGGCAAGCAGAATTACCAACAGCAGAAATGCTGAACACATTGAAAGACATACTCAATTTTGCGGACTGGACTTACTATGTGAATGACAACCCGCTGCTTGCCGATCAGGAGTATGATGCCTTGTTTCGCAGATTAAAAGAAATTGAAACAGAACATCCTGAGTGGATCACCACTGACTCTCCGACACAAAGGATCGCTAAAGGACTGACCAAAGAATTTAACAGTGTTTCCCATCTGGTACCCATGCTGAGTCTTGAAAACAGTTACAACGCAGAAGATCTGATCGAATGGGACCGCAAGTGTAAAGAACTGAGCGGACAAACCGAGATTGAATATTGCGTAGAACCTAAATACGACGGTGCCGGCATTTCGTTGATTTATGATCATGATCAGCTATGGCGCGGAGCCACCCGCGGAGACGGAGTGCAGGGCGATGATATCACCGTCAATACCAGACAGATCCGTTCAATTCCCTTGCGCAGTTTACTTTCAGCACATAACATACAACAGATCGAGATCCGGGGCGAGGTCATGCTTACCAAAAAAGCGTTTCAGGCCTACAATGAAAAAATAACGGCTGAAGGTTCGGCGCCTCTTGCGAATCCGCGCAATGCCGCATCAGGATCTTTACGCATCAAGGATCCCGCTGAAGTTGCCAAACGCGGACTCGATGCCTTTTTATATCATATCAGTCACCTGACCGTGTTGCCGGAAAAAGAATATCCTCAGGCTTTTCAAACACATTATGGCGGTTTAAAAGCTCTCGAGTCGATGGGTTTTAAAACACCGGTCAACAATATGCGGGTGCACAATACGATTCAGGATGTGATCAATACCTGCCATGAATTTGAAGCCAATCGCGACAATATGCCTTATGAAATAGATGGCATGGTTGTAAAAATAAATAATATTGCCCTGCAGGAAAAAACAGGACAAACCAGTCACCATCCCCGCTGGGCCATAGCCTATAAATTTAAAGCGCGGCAAGGCAGCAGTCGATTATTACAAATTGAGTATCAGGTAGGCCGTACAGGCAGTATTACACCGGTGGCTAAAATCGAACCGGTTTACATCGGAGGTGTGACGATTACCTCCATTTCACTTTTCAACGAAGAAGTGATCAGGGAAAAAAATCTCAGAATCGGTGATGCCATTTTAGTTGAGCGGGCCGGCGATGTGATCCCATACATTGTAAAGTCGTTTCCTGAATTACGCAACGGCACTGAATTACCAATCGTGTTTCCAACGCATTGTCCTGTTTGTCATGAAAAATTATTCAAACCCGAAAATGAAGCGGTGTGGCGTTGTACCCATATCAATTGTGAAGCTCAGGTGATAGAACGCATCATACATTTTGCATCCAAAGATGCGATGGACATACGCGGGCTGGGAGATGCGCTGGTTCGAAAGTTTTTTGAACAAAAATTCATCCGTGGCATTGCCGATATCTACGAGCTTCCTTACGATGCGATGAAAGGCATGGAAGGATTTGGAGAGAAGTCGATGCAAAATTTGAAAGATGCCATTGAAAAATCAAAGACGCAACCGCTTAACAGAATTTTGTTTGGGCTGGGCATCCGTTATGTAGGCGAAAATACTGCAAAGGCCCTGGCAAGAAGCATTACACATATCCATGATCTTTATACAAAAACCATCGATGAATTAAAAAGCATCGAAGATGTCGGTGAAAAAGTAGCTGCATCTATTCTGGAATTTTTCTCACATCCTGATACTAAACTGCTGATCGGACAACTGGAGAACGCAGGTGTGGTATTAGCCAACACTCAAAAAAACGAAGCCGGTACCGGTGCATTACAAGACAAAACATTTTTATTTACCGGTACACTGAATATGAAAAGAGCTGATGCAGAACTGATGGTTGAAAATAAAGGTGGCAAATTACTGAGTGGTGTCAGCAGTAAGCTTAATTATCTGGTAGTTGGTGAAGATGCAGGCAGCAAACTGGATAAAGCAAAGAAACTGGGTAGCGTTCACATTCTGAGTGAGGC
>JADYYU010000084.1 GCA_020853515.1 Chitinophagaceae bacterium
AAGGAACCGGATTTTGAAAAGTCGAATAGCCGCCGTCACCGAAAAGCCAGTTATATTGTGTTGCTCCCTGAGAATTGTTAACCAAAAACACAGTATCATTTTCACAACCTAAATGCAGGGTTGCTGTAAAATCAGCTTTGACTGAAGTGTCTACCGAAACTATAATGGTATCACTCGCAGTGCAGTTGTTAGGCGTTGTCACAGTTACATAAAAGGTTCCAGGCGAATTCACTATGCGGGTTTGATTGGTAGAATTATCATCCCATAAATAGGTGACAAAACCTGCACCGGCATCCAAAGTGAGTATTGAGTTGGGACATAGTACGGTGTCATTGCCAATATTGATCGTAGGTGGCACCACCATTGGTGTCGGAACAAAATTATGTTTTACAAGACCAATATTGCCCGGTTGTGCATTGTAACTCGTATTATAACAAGGACTCACCGGGTTGAGTACCAGGCCGGCATTGCCCCCCAGCGCATTGATTGTTACACCTGCTGGTGTTGCCGGTGCTGAAAACCAAACCAAACCGCCGCCGCCGCCACCACCTGGTCCATGACAGTTATTTGCAAACAGAATATTGAAATTTGAGGACCCGTTGCCGCCTTTGACTTCTACATTTAAGTTACCTGCAAAGGCAGGAACGTCCAAATACACGCTGCCTCCGGCACCACCACCCGGCGCACCTTCGTCGTTAATTTGCGGAGGCGATTCTCCACCGGTTTTTATGTTAAATCCATTGCCAACGATATTATTTGCTGTAATAAAAACAATCGCACCGCCATTGCCTCCATTGTACACCTGCTGTCCATTGTCTGACTGAGGACCACCACCGCCGGCACCCATCAATAACTTGGTGTCGACATGATTGATGCCTAATCCGCCCACACTGTAAACGATCGGATTGGCACCGCAGCCATTGTATTCAAATCCACCGTCACCACCCTTGCCGGCATTGCCGCCGCCGCCGGCCCCTGTGTTGCCTGAGTAGGCGCCGCCACCGCCATTGGCTAACTTGCCTTTGCCACATTCCTGTCCCACGATCCAGTCAGCGACCCCTTCTCCTTTTTTACCTTCCGGGCCAAAAAAAGCCTGTGCCGAAAAATAGTTTAAGCTTCCGCACGAAAAAGTACTGCCCCATACATCGCCGCCCCGATAGCCTTTAAATTCAGTATTGATATCAGCATTGAAGGTTAACGTATTGGGTGTTTCAAATATCAGAATGCCACCGGTAAGTCCGTCCCAGGGCTGACATGTTAAGGGCGCATCGATCACAGGATTAGGATAAACAGGCACGGTAACAATCTGCAGATAGCTGTCGTCAGCAAAAACATCGCAAAACGGACTTAAGGTAATTGTATTTACTGGAAAAGGGCTGACAGCAATCACATTCGAAAAAATATACTTTCCCGCTTCGTTCAGGGCGATCGTATCACCATAAGCGGCTGTATTGGTCTGGTTGATGGTGGCACCTTTCATTTTTATCAGCAATACTTTGTCACCCACCGCAAAGCCGTTTGTGGTGCTGACGCTAACGACGTTTTGAGTAATGGCTGTAATCTGAGCATAATTATTGATGATGCCGGATATGTTTTGGGCCACTAACTGCCCACTGACGATAAATAGCAAAAGAATCAGATAAAGTTTTTTCATTGAATGAGAGTTTACATTGCGGGCATATAAAAAGAGGGCTATAACACCCTTTAAAAGACTGCAAATTAATGCATTTAGTTGGAATTTTTATAAAAAAAGACGATACTTTGACTGTATGCAGCGCGCCTCACTCAGGAGGCTGTATGCGGATCCGGTTGTACACAAATGTGCGGAAGTATTCACTGAAATTTCCTGCCTGTTATTTCAGGGGTTCTATTTCGTTTTTTACAAAATTGTATTAGTTTTGCACATGGCTACAAATTCCAAAATTTTAAAAGAAGGACTCACCTTCGACGACGTACTCCTCGTTCCTGCATATTCTGAAGTCTTACCACGCGAAGTATCGATACAAACACAACTGACACGTGCCCTGAAAATTAATATTCCGCTGGTTTCTGCAGCGATGGATACCGTTACCGAGGCCCAGCTTGCGGTGGCATTGGCCCGTGAAGGGGGGATTGGTATTTTACATAAAAACATGAGTATCGAAAAGCAGGCCGATCAGGTGCGCAAAGTGAAACGGAGTGAAAGCGGTTTGATTGTAGATCCTATTACCCTGCATCCGGATGCGACCATCGGACAGGCTGTAAAATTGATGCGTGATAACAGAATCGGTGGGATTCCCATAATCGATCACCAAAAAAAACTGGTTGGTATTTTAACCAACCGGGACCTGCGTTTTGAAAAAAATATGAAACAAAAGGTCAGCGAAGTGATGACCCGCGATAATCTTATTACAGCGCCTCTGGGCACCGATCTGCTGAAAGCAGAAAAAATATTGCAACAGTATAAGATCGAAAAATTACCCGTGGTGGACAAATCTAAAAAACTGATCGGCTTGATCACGTATCGCGATATTTTGCAATATAAAAGTCATCCAAACGCCAGCAAAGACGGAATGGGGCGTTTGATGGTAGGAGCAGCTATCGGCATCACTGCCGACATCTTGCAAAGGGTAGAGGCGCTCGTTTTTGCCGGTGTGGATGTAGTGACACTCGACAGTGCCCATGGCCATTCGAAGGGTGTGATGGATGCCGTTAAAAAAGTAAAGAAATCTTATAAGGAATTACAGTTGATAGCAGGCAATGTGGCTACAGCCGCAGGTGCCAGGGCATTGGCTGCAGCAGGAGCAGATGCCGTAAAAGTGGGCGTTGGTCCGGGCTCTATCTGTACTACCAGAATCGTGACCGGTGCTGGTGCACCCCAACTCACTGCTATTATTGACGCCAGTGAGGCCCTCAAAAAATCGGGTGTACCCGTGATCGCAGACGGAGGTATCCGTTACACGGGCGACCTGGTAAAAGCCCTTGCTGCCGGTGCTTCGAGTGCCATGGCAGGTTCTGTTTTTGCCGGTGTGGAAGAAAGTCCGGGTGAAACGATTATTTTCGAAGGTCGCAAATTTAAATCCTACCGGGGTATGGGCAGCATCGAAGCCATGCAGGAAGGCAGTAAAGACCGCTATTTTCAGGATGTGGAAGATGATATCAAAAAGCTGGTTCCCGAAGGTATCGTAGGTCGTGTTCCTTATAAAGGAACGCTGAATGAAGTGATCCATCAGTTTATAGGAGGCTTAAGGGCCGGAATGGGTTATTGCGGTGCAAAAGACATTAAAACCCTGCACAATGCTTCTTTTGTAAGGATCACGAATGCTGGGATGAAAGAAAGTCATGCGCATGATGTAGTGGTGACCAAGGAGTCGCCGAATTATTCACGTTAATTATATACGCATGAAATCAAAGCGAATTTTACTGATGTTGGCAGTCTTACTCGGTACTTTTTTTGCCCGGGGGCAGGATAGCAGCGTGTTACGTATCAGCCTGCTAACCTGCGGAGTAGGAGAGGAGTTGTACTCAAGCTACGGGCACAGTGCTGTGCGGGTAACCGATACGCTTAGCGGAACAGACCTAGTATATAATTACGGCAGCTTCAATTTCGGCGACCCTGATTTTTATATGAAATTTACCCGTGGCAAACTGCCGTATTATCTTAACGCTGAAACAATGGATAGCTTTATGAGTTTATACGTGGAGGAAGGCCGGAGTGTGGCGGAGCAAATTTTGCAGTTGAATAAAGCCGATGCCCTTGCCGTACAGGCTTTCTTAAAGGATAATCTCAAAGAAGAAAACCGCTATTACAAATACGATTTTCTATTTGACAACTGTTCAACCCGCATCAGAGATCTGTTTGCGACAATTTTTAAAAACAGAATTAACTTTTTGCCTGTTATTTCAAACGACAGCATGACTTTTCGCACCATCCTGAATCATTACGAACGTCATGTTCATTGGGAGCGCTTTGGAATTAATTTACTGATGAGCAATCTGGTAGATCAAAAAATGAAAAGTTATGAATCCATGTTTTTGCCGGATTATCTGATGAGAGGTTTTGACGTGGCAAGCCTCGACGGCCATAAACTGTCAGGTGTCGCTAAAGTGATCTTACCTGCCGGCCATCTGATCACTAATAAAATGAACGAGCCTTTAGTCTATGCATGGCTGTTGCTTGCAGTTACAGTGCTCTTGTCTTTTTCGAAAAAAATGAGCATCCCGCTGCGCTTTTTTGATGTCTTCTTTTTTATGATCTTAGGACTGCTTGGCTGCCTGATGTTGTTTATGTGGTTTGGTACCGAGCATAAAGTTTGTGCCTGGAATCTGAATTTACTTTGGGCATTTCCCCTCCACCTGATCTTCGCTTTTATGATTCCCCGCAATTCAAATAAGGTAGCTCTTTATGCTAAGTACGCCGGGTGGTTGCTGATTGGCGCCATATTTTATAACTATTTTGCATCGCAAAAATATATAGCGGAAGTTACACCGCTGCTTTTGCTCATTTTGTGGCGATTAAACCATTATTCGAAACAGGTGAAGTACCTTTCCTATTAATTGAACGATGAACACTTTACTCCATAGCACGCGCTTTCAGCAATGCTACTATACCAAAACGGGCGCCGGACCTTCTGTAATGCTGCTGCATGGTTTTGGCGAAAGCAGCGCGATATTTAAGCATCAGTCAGCATTTCTTCAGCAGTATTATACGGTGCTGTTACCCGATTTACCCGGCACTGGCCGGTCTGCCTTGCCACCTGAGGAGATGACTATGGAACTGCTTGCTGATTTTGTGCATGAAATTTTACTTCAGGAAGAGGCAGAAGGAACGATTTTACTGGGGCATTCGATGGGAGGTTATGCCGCACTTGCCTTTGCGGAAAAATATGAGCATCAGCTACTTGCCTTCGGATTATTACATTCTACGGCTTACGCAGATGACGAAGCGAAAAAAGAAAACAGAAGAAAGTCGGTTAAGCTGATCAATAACGGAGGTAAAGAAGTGTTTTTAAATGCCATGATCCCTAATCTGTACAGCGACCTGTCGAAGCACGAACACCCGGAAGAAGTGCAGTACCATCTAACGATTACGCACAAAATTACGTCTGAGAGTCTGGTTGCCTATACAAATGCCATGATCTGCAGGAAAGAGATGACGCCTGTGCTGAAAAACAATCTGTTGCCCGTTTTGTTCGTTATCGGAAAAGATGACAACGTTGTGCCTTACCGGGATATGTTATTACAAAGTACCCTGCCTGGCCGCAGTTCGGTGGCACTGTTTGAAAATGTTGGACATAGCAGCATGCTCGAATGTCCTCAAAAGGTGAATGATGTCTTAAATAATTTTTGTAAGTATGTTTTACAGAATAAAATTGCTTAATTTTACATAATCGGAATGAAAAGATTATTGTTTTTAATATCGTTTTTGGGGGCTTTGCAGTTGAATGCGTCGCATATCGTAGGTGGTAATCTTTCCTATGTATGTCTAGGCAATAACACATACGAATTTACATTAAGCATTTACCGCGATTGTTTGCCACCGGCTCAGGGCGGTGGTAATCCGGCAGCTTTGCAATCTGACGATCCTGCATTTGTGAGTATATTCAGTGGTAACAGTTTCTTTTCGTTTGATTCTATTTTTTATTCCAGTAGTTTTCAGATACCAACCAATTTTTCAAACGATTGTATCAATAATCCGCCTGCAACCTGTCTGAACCGCCTGCAGTTTAAATTTATAAAATATTTGCCTCCGAGTGGCAATGCATATACGGTAGTTTATCAACTGTGCTGTAGAAATGAAACGATCAACAATGTCATTAATCCCGGTACTACCGGCGCATCCTATACCTGCGTTATTCCGGGCAGTAACGTGATCTGCAACAACAGTGCCGTTTTTACCAATTATCCTCCGCAGATCATCTGTGTAAACAACCCGTTTATTTACGATCATAGCGCTACAGATGCAGATGGTGACTCATTAAGTTATTATTTTTGCGACGCCTTCAAAGGGGGGGATGCCAATGATCCCAAGCCCGTGTTGCTGGGTGCACTGCCGTTTTTTTCGTCTGTAAATTATCGTTCTCCTTATAATCCGGTTAATCCGTTGGGTGGCAATCCGATCTTAAAGATTGATCCTCAAACCGGTATCATTACCGGTACACCTAATATTCAGGGACGTTTTGTGGTGAATGTTTGCTGTGAGGAACGTCGTAATGGCATGTTAATCAATACAGCCAAAAGAGAATTTCAGTTTGTGGTTACAAATTGCTCCAAAGCAGTGGTAGCCAATATTCCCCAGTTTTCGGAGGAACAAAATACTTATGTAGTCAATTGTAAATCTCGCGAAGTTCATTTTGTGAACCAAAGCACAGGCGGGTTTACTTACTTATGGGATTTTGGGGTGACCGACTTGTCAAATGATACCTCCAATTTGTTTGAACCGAATTATATCTATCCGGACACCGGCACTTATGTAGTCAAACTGATAGTAAATAAAGGTACTACCTGCCCCGACAGCATCAGCAGAATTGTAAAGATCTACCCGCAATTCAAGGGGGATTTTGAGTACAACGGTTTACTATGCCCTAATTCACCCATCAACTTTGTAGATCTTTCAACCACAACCTTTGGCATGGTGAATTATTGGAAATGGAGCTTTGATGATAACGAATTCAGCACCGATCAAAACCCAACACATGTTTATGCTAATATTGGCAAAGACTTTCATGTGACCTTAATTTCAGGAAACAATTATGGTTGCCGAGATACCAGCGACGCAGTTCTGAAAGTGCCTAAGGTGAATGTATTTGCCGGTAATGATACCGTCATCGTTAAAAATACCCCTTTTCAGTTTAATGGCACAGGCGCCGTTACTTATGGATGGTCGCCACCCACTTTTCTCGATAATCCGTTTGTTCGGAATCCGAATGCCATCTTTGCAGATACAGGTACTTACGTCTATAACCTGCAGGGCATCACGGCCAATAATTGTTATGGGTACGATGATATTAAGATAATAGTAGCCGACGGACCATATCTGACCATGCCAAATGCATTTTCACCGAATGGCGACGGCAATAACGACCAGTTTAAAATATTATCTGCTGGGTATAAAAAATTAAAGACCTTCAAAATCTTCAACAGATGGGGTGAGCAACTGTTTTCAACTACAGATTTTAAAAAGGGGTGGGACGGTACTCAGGGTGGTAAACCTTGCGAGATCGGTACATATTTCTGGGTGGTGACAGCCGTTGATCTGGAAGATAAAGAAAAATTAATTAAAGGGTATCTCATATTAATCAGGTAAAATGACGCACAGGAAAGCAGTTTTTATTTCTGGCGCAACATCGGGAATCGGTAAAAGTTGCGCTTTTATTTTTGCGAAAAATCAGTATGACCTGATCATCACAGGCAGAAGGAAAGATCGGTTGGAAGCTATTCAGCATGAATTACAATCTACTTTTAATGTCCATATTCAAGCACTTTGCTTTGATGTTACCAGCCTCGAACAAACCAAAGCCGCGATTGCTTCCATCGATCAGGAAAAATTTCCGGTCATTGACATTCTGATCAACAACGCGGGACTTGCAGCCGGAATGAGCAGTATAGATGAAGGGAATTATGACGATTGGAATATTATGATCGATACCAATGTGAAAGGGTTGCTGTATGTAAGCCGCGAAATTATGCCGCGTATGAAAGAGCAGGGCTTCGGACATATTATCAATA
>JADYYU010000085.1 GCA_020853515.1 Chitinophagaceae bacterium
AAAAAGTATTCGGTGATCATGCATACGAACTGAATATCAGCAGCACAAAATCGATGACCGGTCATCTGCTGGGTGCAGCGGGCGCTATTGAGGCAATTGCGTCCATACTATCAGTGCAGCATGATATAGTGCCGCCAACGATCAATCATTTTACAGATGATGATCAACTGGATCCGCGGCTGAATTTCACGTTTCATAATGCACAACAACGAAAAGTACGTGCAGCGCTGAGCAACACATTCGGTTTTGGTGGTCATAATGCCAGTGTGATCTTCAGAAAGATTGATTAAGAAATTCATGACTCCGCGTACTGGTATTTAACAAGCCATTCTATCCAATTATTTTTTCATTCAAAGATGCTGCAAACAAGCAGCATAAGCGTCTGTGAAAACTGTGTTAAACTATGGATTAGCCTATATTTTAACTTTAGTTCAAAATTCATTTTAGTACTTTTGTTTCCTTTTTTTACTCATGCTCGATTTAATAGATAAACAGAAATTGCCCAAGCACGTAGCTATCATCATGGATGGTAACGGCAGATGGGCAAAGGAACGAGGAAAAGACCGCTTATTCGGTCATCAGCATGGCGTGATCAGCGTAAAAGATGTGGTAGAAGGCAGCGCCGAAATTGGCATTCAGTATTTGACCTTGTATGCATTTTCGACAGAAAACTGGAACCGGCCTGAAAATGAAGTGAACGGACTGATGGAATTACTGGTGACAACCATTCGGAAGGAAGCAGAAACCCTGAAGGAAAACGGGGTGCGATTATTTGTAATCGGGGATATGGAAAGTTTGCCGCCATATTGCCTCAACGAACTGAATGAGGCAATGGAAGTTACAGCAGGCAATGATCGGCTTAACCTGATTCTGGCCTTAAGTTATAGTTCTAAATGGGAAATTACCCATGCCACCCGTAAAATTGCACAGCAGGTAAAAAATAATGAACTGAACATCGCAGATATTAATGAAGATGTTTTCAGGCAGAATCTGGCAACTGCCGATTTTCCCGATCCTGAACTCATGATACGCACAAGCGGCGAACATAGAATAAGTAATTTCTTATTGTACCAACTGGCCTATGCAGAGTTGTATTTTACGCATACACACTGGCCTGATTTCAGAAAGGAAAACCTTTTTGAGGCAGTATTGAATTATCAGAACAGAGAGCGCCGATTTGGCAAAATAAGTGAACAATTAAAACAGGCATGAAATTAACTACACGATTATCGTTTTTGATCCTTTTAAGTTTTTTTACCATTAAAAAGGCAGAAGCTCAGATTGGATTAAAAGCAAAAAAAAATGAAAAGCAAAAATACCTGAACAAGGAGTCAGATTATATTATAGGTGGCGTTAAGGTAAGCGGTTCTAAATATCTGGATGATGAGTTGCTGATTTCTATATCAGGACTGGCCCCGGGCGATAAGATCAAATTGCCTTCCGACCCTAAAATTACCAAAGCTATTCAAAATTTATGGAAGCAAAATTTGTTTTCTGATATCGAAATTAATGCCGAGAGAATCGACGGAGATAAGATTTTTCTCGATATTCATATTACTGAACGGCCCCGCCTTTCAAAATTTAATTTTAAAGGGATAAAAGATAACGAAGCTAAAGAACTGAAGGAGAAAGTAAACCTGATCAAAGCCCGCGTAGTAACGGAAGCCACCAAGCAAAGTGCCAAGGAAAGGATCAAAAAATATTTTGTGGAGAAAGGGTACACCAATATTTCAGTACAGATCATCGAGAAACCGGATTCGGCCCTCATCAATACCGTGATTTTGACATTCATTGTCAATAAGGGGCAAAAGGTCAAAATTAATCAGATCAATATTTTTGGCAATGAAAGCGCAACAGCCTTCAAACTTAAAAAAAGTATGAAGGGCAGTAAAGAAATGGCCCGGATTTCACTTAAAAGTGCTGCCCGCGAAAGTCAATATGGCATCAACGAAAATCAGGCTAAAAATTATTTTAAAGGCAAGGGTTTTTTGTCTATTTCCAAGACTGCCATGTTCCTCGATCCCTATTTCAGATATGGTGTTTTTTCAGCTTCCAAGTTTAATGAAAAAAAATACCAGGAGGACAAACAAAGCATCGTGGAATATTATAACTCGATCGGTTACCGTGATGCCAGTATTCTCGCAGACACTTTGTACACGGCTTCAAACGGACACATGAATATTGATATCAGAGTCGCTGAAGGTCATCGCTACTATTTTGGGGAAATTGAATTTAAAGGAAATACCAAATACACGGATGTAGAATTGAAAAAACTGGTAGGCATTAAAAAAGGCGACGTTTACAATTCTGAATTACTCGATAAACGATTGGGGAAAATTCCTTCTGCTGAATCAGATGATATCGGATCACTTTACCTCGATGATGGCTACCTCGCTTTTAATACGGACATTGCTGAAAAATCAATCACCGGCGATACGATAAATTTTGAAGTACGTGTGGTAGAAGGCGAACAGTACACCATCCGCAACGTGCATATTTCGGGTAACGACAAAACACATGAGCATGTAATACGCAGGGAATTATATACCCGTCCGGGCAATAAGTTCAGTCGCGCTGATATCATCCGGTCGCAACGTGAAATTTCAAATCTTGGTTTTTTTGACGCAGAAAAAATTGGCATTCAGCCAGTACCGCACAATGACGGAACTGTGGATATTGATTATACCCTGACTGAGAAGTCGGCCGATCAGCTTGAACTGCAGGCAGGATTTGGCGGTGGGCTGGGTATTACCGGTACCATTGGGGTGTCATTTAATAATTTCGCATTGAAAAATATTGGTAAACTGAAAGAGTGGGATCCGCTGCCTATGGGCGACGGACAAAAATTATCCGTGCGCGGACAGGCTAATGGCAAATGGTATAATTCAATCACCACCAGCTTTACAGAACCCTGGCTCGGCGGAAAAAAACCAACTTCACTTTCGCTTAGCTTGTATCGTACGTTTTTTGCCGGTTCATTCGGTTCAACCACTACAGGTCATATGACCACATTAGGTGCCAGTGCATCTTTAAGCAAGAGATTGAAATGGCCGGATAATAATTTTGTATTGTCATACGGACTTAATTATCAGCGTTATAACATCGATAACTACACATTTTTTGAAGATTTTAATAATGGTGTGGCCAATAACCTGAGCCTGAAGCTAAACCTTGGACGATACTCCGTCGATCAGCCGCTCTTTCCGCGTAGCGGGTCTAACATCGATATCAGCGCTCAGTTTACTTTGCCATATTCTTATTTCACCGATAAAGATTACAGCACCATCTCTTCTGCTGAAAGGTATAAATGGATCGAGTATCATAAGTACCGGTTTACAGCAGAATGGTATCAGCGTATTAAAGGCAATCTGATCTTGAAACTCGCTACCAAGCATGGTTATCTGGGTTATTATAATCAGAATGTACAGTCGCCGTTTGAGCGTTTTCAGGTGGGTGGCGATGGCTTGCAGGGTTTCACAATTTACGGACGCGACATCATTGCGCACCGTGGATATGAAATTTATTCAGCGACTGCAGGCTCTACGATTTTTAATAAATACACTGCAGAAGCACGTTATCCGTTTTCATTAAATCCCTCATCAACCATTTACGGACTTGCATTTTTTGAAGCTGCCAATGCCTGGAGCAGTTTCAAAAGTTTCAACCCCTTTGAACTTAAAAGGTCTGTAGGCTTGGGTGTCAGAATATTTCTGCCAATGTTTGGATTGCTGGGTTTAGATTATGGTTTAGGGATAGACCGCTTAACACCCGGTACCAAATTTGGTCAGGCTACCAAGTTTACTTTTATGCTTGGGTTTGAACCACAATAATGAACGATAAGAATACGTTAAATGAACCGCATCACTTAAACTATTGCCGCAAAAAAGAGTCGAAGCAAACTTAACTTTTAAAAAATAGATAAAATGAAAAAGATATTTTTAGTACTGATTGCCACAGTTGGCTTCATGGCGGCTGCAAACGCTCAGCGGTATTGCGTGATCGATTCAAAGTACATACTCGAAAATTTACCCGAGTATAAGCAGGCACAAGCCAAACTGGATGAAATATCGGCTCAGTGGCAAAAAGAGATCGATGCAAAATTGCAAGAGGTAGACCGTATGTATAAAGCCTATCAAAGTGAGCAGGTGATGCTCAGCGATGATATGAAAAAGAAACGCGACGACGAGATCATTAAAAAGGAAAAGGAAGCAAAAGATCTGCAAAAGAAAAAATTTGGGTTTGAAGGAGAATTATTTAAAAAACGTCAGGAACTCGTAAAACCTGTTCAGGATAAAGTATATAATGCCGTTCAAAAAATGGCAGCCTCAAAAGCATATGATGTGATATTTGATAAGTCTGCCGACCTCAGTATTTTTTACGCTGATATGAAAATTGACAAAAGTGACGAAATACTAAAAGAACTGGGTATCGCCTCGCCCGGCAAAAAATAAACTAATCGCATTGTACATTTTTAAAATTGTATATATTTGCCAACTAAAAAAATAAACAACAAAAACCAAAACTAAAAAATGAAATTTATTACCATGCCTGCAAAATTAATAGTCGCATTCGCTTTCATCCTGATGTCATCGATGTCTTTTGCCCAACAAAAAATTGGATATATCAACTCTGAAGAATTGATCTTATCAATGCCTGAAGCCAAAAAAGCAGATGCTGAAATCAGTGCTTATGCAAAAACATTTCAGGATCAGTTGACGGCTATGCAGAAAGAAATGGAAACGAAATATAAAGCATTCGAAAAGGATGCTAAGACGATGTCTGAAGCCATGAGAGATGTTAAAGAGAAGGAACTGCAGGATCTGCAGGGCCGCATTCAGTCAACGCAGCAAAGCGCGGAAGAAAAAATTGCAGCGAAAAGACAAGATCTGCTGAAGCCAATTACTGAAAAGGCAGACAAAGCCATTCAGGATGTTGCAAAAGAAAAAGGGTATGCCTACATTCTCGATTCAAGCACTGGTTCTATCGTGTACGCTACTCAATCGGACAATATCATACAGGATGTGAAAAACAAACTGGGTCTTAAAGACGCACCGGCTGCAGGAACCCCAAAAAGGAATTAATCAAGTTATATTTGACATCAAAAGCTACCCGGTTCGGGTAGCTTTTTTTTGTACAAAAAGTCAGCGCCTGAAATTCAGGTGCAATCGCAAGTTCTGAAATATTTAACAGGCTGCCGATCGGGTTTGTGGCGCTCTGAATGTAGCAATGTCTATATTTACAAATACATTCAAGCTGCATGCGCCACCTCTTTTTGTTTCTAATACTAAGCTATCTTTCTTTTACAAGTTCAGGGCAACAAATCCTTAAGGGGCAAATACGGGATTCGGTACTGAATAAAGGGCTTGAAGAAGCCAGTATCATTGCGATCAAAAAAAACGATTCGACCCTTCATTCATTCGCCCGATCGCAGACAGACGGATCGTTTCAGCTAATGATTCGTGATACCGGCCACTATAAAATTCTATACACGCACCCTAACTATGCAGACTTTACAGAAGATGTTTTGATGGACAGCTTGCAGTCACAAAGTGCACCCAGAACGATTTACCTCAGCTCCCGGTTGCGGATGCTTAAAGAAGTGATCATCAGCGGTAAAGGCAGTATGCGTATTAAAGGAGATACCACTGTTTATATTGCCGATAGTTTCAAGGTGAGCGAAGGTGCCAATGTAGAAGAGCTTCTAAAATTACTGCCCGGCATCGAAGTCAATAAAGATGGCAGCATTAAAGCGCAGGGCCAAACGGTACAGCGAGTATTGGTAGATGGTGATGAATTTTTTGGCGATGATCCCACACTGGCTACACAAAATCTGGAGTCGAAAATAGTTGAGCGGGTAGAGGTATTTGATAAAAAAAGTGATCAGGCCGAACTGACAGGATTTGATGATGGTGAAAAATCGAAAACGATTAACCTTAAATTGAAGAAGGGGATGAATAAAGGGCTATTCGGCAAACTAGAAGCCGGGGCAAATATCACAGGGCGTACCAACAATAAAGTAATGATGAATCAGTTTGAAGACAAACGCAAGTTGGCCGGATTTGGAGTAATAGGAAGTACTTATGATGTAAACCTTAACTGGAACGATGCTTCAAAGTATGGTGCCGATGATTTAGAGATAGACGATGAAGGTAATATGTACCGGTATGGCTATGACGACGCCTCAGACGGGGGGAGTTCCATGGAAGGGTTGCCGGCCCATCGGCAGGTAAGTTTATCATACAGTAACAAATTGTATAATGATAAGCTGAAAGTGAACGCAAGCGCCTCTTACAAAAATAAAAATGTAGTGCGTAAAAACTATGCGGCTACAACGACCCTCTATGCGGAAGATACAGTGCAAAATACCAACTCGGAGGATGTTTTTGCAGGCAGGTCGCAGCCTGCAGCATCTGTAAAGCTAGAGTGGAAACCCGATACAAGCATTACAATCAGAAGCGGCGTCTCTTATACACAGGATGCCCTGGATAAAACTGCGTTGTCATTTTCTGTCAATAAAGTGAATGGCAACGATACAACGTCGAGCAGTGAACGAAACAGTGTCGCAACCTCATCAAAGCATAATTTAAAAGCAGACATCACCCTGATGAAAAAATTGCGTAAGAAGGGAAGGTCCGTATCACTTTCCGAAGCTTTTACCTTCGCAGCTCAGCAAGGACAAAATTATGTAAAGGCAAACAATAATTTTGAATCGACGATGCAACATCAGGATCAGATTTCCGATATGCAAAGTTCTGCGACTTCTACCAACACAAAGGTTGTATATACAGAGCCCTTATTCCGGGAAAAAGTACTGCTGGAAGCCAACTATTCATTTAACTATAAATCAGGCAGTCAAAATTTTGGCACTTTTGCTAAAGACTCCCTGCAGGATGAATACAACAATCGAATTGATAGCTTAAGCAATCACTTCGTCACCGACCTCTATGCACACCGGGGCGGTCTGCGATTCAGACTGCAGCAGAAAAAGTATAACCTCTCGCTGGGTATGGATGTGGCCAATGCCCATTATATTCAAAAAAATTTATCGGGCAATTTAAATTACGATTATACAAGACTGAATATCTTTCCGGTGCTGGGCCTTACCTACAAATTTACTTCCAACAGCTCCTTGTCGGTTAATTATTCAGGCTCTACTGCTCAGCCTACACTGTTTCAACAGCAACCACTTACCAACAACAGTAATCCGCTTAATATTATAAAGGGAAATCCTAATCTGATACAGGAATACAATCAAAGTATCAATATAAATTTCTGGGATTATAAAATGCTGACGGAGCGTGCCGTTTGGATAGGCGGATATCTGGCAAATACCATGCAGAATATCTCGAGTGCCTATGTTTATGACGCGGCATACGGCAGAAATGTCAGCAGTTATGCCAATCTGAACGGCCTGTTTAATGGCAGTTTCTGGTCGGGTGTCAGACGCCGGCTGAACCGCAAATTATCCGGAGGGCTCGATTTCGATTTCAGCATTAGCAGGAATCCCTATTTGCAGCAGTCCATCAAATTATTTCAGCAAAGCAACCAGTTCTCATTCAATCCAAACTGTTCATACTACATCGAAAATAAATTTTCTGCATCCATTGATCTGAATGTTGGCCGCGCGTATAACAAAGTCGGAGACGGCTCATGGAACGCTTACTGGAAAGCAGATCCTACACTTGAACTCAAATATTCCCCGTTTAAAAAATGGCGCATTCAAACCGATCTGAACCTTGACTATCAACAAAAGGCTCCTCCT
>JADYYU010000086.1 GCA_020853515.1 Chitinophagaceae bacterium
GCTACAAATGGTACATTGTTGGTCAAACCACCGCTCCATACAATCGTGCCAGCGCCACTTGCACTTGGTGTAACCGTTGTCTGGTCACAAGTCGTGTTTGGTGTAGCTCCTGCTGTGATCACAGGGGCAGCATTCATCAGTACTTCTGCAGTCGCTGTATTGCTACAACCATTCGCATCTGTACCGGTTACCGTATAGTTGCCGGCTGCTACTACCATAAATGGTGTTGCGTCTGTAATACCACCGGTCCATGTGTAGGTAGCTGCGCCACCACCACTGATCGTAGCCATGCCGTTTTCACATACAGTCTGCGTTACAGGACTTGCTGTAACGGTTGGAAGAGGATTTACGGTTACGCTTGTAACTGAGGTGGATGTGCATCCGTTGGCGTATGTAACGATCACCGTATAGGTTCCTGCAGGCATATTGTTTAACGTTGCCGTATTCCCAACTACATTAGGCATTGAGTAATTAATGGTAAGTTGTGGTCGGTTGCCGGCATTTCCATTTTCGCGGGAGTCATATCTTTTGGCCTGGGTCGGAGCGCTTTCAATTCCTTTCAACAACCAACCAAAATTAGTTGCCGGTGTATTGACCCAGTTTTGAACATCCGCCGCCATTTGGGCTGAGGTCCAGGTATATAATCCGGTGGCGTCTACAACTGTACTTGCCGTGGCAACAGCATTGAAATCGCCACCTGCGGTTATCCAGTTGGTACCAGGAAAGAATCTTGTATTCCAGGTTGCGTCATTTGGCGTCGCAGACGCGCCTGCACCGGCACCAAAGGCAAACGAAGTTCCTTCACCCCAGTCTGCACTTAATTTGTGCAGGAAGTGTGTTTGTGCACCAGCTCCACCGTTTGTCAGCGAGCAATTTAATTGCAATGAGGCCGTATTGATCGTTGCACCGGCAGGAACATTACCTGCGATATCAAAAGCCATCAGGGCACGGCCTTTGAATCCAACGCCGTTATTTCCGGCCACCATATTCGGGCCCGTCGCATTACTATTGGATGGGCTTTCTTCGTAAATAGTGTTGTCCTTCATCGGATTGATAGTGATTGTATTCGTAACGATTCCGTCGATCCATTGATAGGTATAAGGACCGGTTCCGCCTGAGCCGGTTGCTGTCAGCGTACTGAGTGCGCCTGTACATACTGCGGTGGAAGCGGCTGTGGCATTTAAGACCAAAGGTTCTGTAATACTCACAGAAGTGGTGTTTGAGCAACCGGAGGCATCAGTCAAAGTAATTGTATAAGTTGCCGGACTTAAATTAATGAAAGTCCCTGCCGGGGATTGTGTAGCAAGCGGATTGATTGAAAACACCGGACTGGCCGCTGCAGAAGTTACAACAATCTGGCCATTTCCTGCGCCGTTACAAGAGACGTTAGCAGGTGTAACTGAGCTGAAAGTCGGGTTTGAAATATTAACAGTCAACGTTTTTGCCACACTGGGTCCGCACGAAAAATTAGCGACGCAGGTGATGTTGCCACCGGTAAGTCCTGCAAAAGCGTTGATGGAATTGGTGAAACTAACACCCGCCCATCCGCCGGGTAATGTCCATGTATATGAAATAGCATCCTGGATCGGTGTCACACTGTAAGTGTTCGTACTGTTTGCGCAAACCGTTGTTGGACCTAATATAGTATCCGGTGAAAAAGGAAAGCAAAATTTAACGCCTAACAAAGTACGAAACCCGTTGGCTGGTGCCAGGTCAAGCCATGAAGCCGGTGGGGCAGGAGAGGCATAGTGAAAAGTGCCTGTCCTGAGCGGAGCTTCAGCGGCATATATAACACCCATATTTGTTAAACCGGTCTGATGTATCGTTACATAAAAATTTCCTGCAGGCACTGTGACAGGTGTTGTGAGCGTTTGATCGGCTGCCGGCAAATTTGTTGTAATTCTGTCTGTAGCATCTATATATAAGGGTACCAGAGCCGGGGTTCCCAGATTGTCGGGATAAATAGCTATTTTGTAGGGCTGACCGGTACTGTTGAATTGCACATTTACATCTGTCAGTGTGAGCGGCGTATTGGTTGCGAACCTTGCTGAAATAACACCGGTAGCAGCATTCACACCAACGCCCGTTACCGGTGCTTCTCCGCCGTAGCGGTAACTATAGCGATTATTGCTGACGGTTTGCAATACATCTTTTTTGTTATTTGCATTGTTGTTATCTGCCGGGAGGGTGATCCGTACGGTATCTATGCCGATACTCGCCGGAGTAAAGGGTGGAAACGTGACGGTAGCGGTTGCACAGGCACCCAGGGTGCCAATGGTTTGCACATTTGAAAACGAATTTGCTCCCAGAATATCTAAATTCACATTATAGTTTGTGAACACAGTATTGCTTCTGTTCACCACTCTGGCCTGTACTACATGATTAGGTGCAAAGGTTAGAGGCATTTCGCCAATGGTATAAATATAATCTGCTTTAACGTCATTCACAACAGTAGATATAAATCTTGTATCAGGTCTGAATGCAGAAGCAGCCAGTCCGGTCAGTACTGCACAGGCTCCGGCATTTTGCAAACCTTGCAGGCCACTAGCAAGTGCGGTATTGCAGCTTACTACGCCCACTGCATCCAGTGTACCTGCACAATAATCCCAGTCAAACGCGACATAGACTCCTCCGCCGGAATAAGTGAACGGAGTGCCTCCTGAAAAAGTGATGTTGAAAAAGCCTGCGGCTGCCGGAAGTGTGACCGGCGCGCTGTGGGCCATCGTCATGGGTACGATCGCAGTCGCAAAATTGTTACCTTTAATATTCGCGACATCGGCCGTATTTTCAAGATAAACTTTGAGATTTCCAATACCTGAAATAGTGGGTGCAGTAGCGTAATTCCAACTGATGCCGTCAATGCTATTACCCGGACCGAAACCTGCCGCGGTCATTTCTGCTGCCGTGATGAGATAATGTGAACGAGCATTGCGGTACCTTGTCATAGGACACCGGGCAGTCCCTGAGGTGCCACCCGAAGCAATGATCGTAGTGGCACATTGCGAAAATACATCAGTCAATGAAGTGAGGCAAATTAATGCCAGTAGTAAAATTTTTTGTTTCATATGATTAAATTTTAGATGAAAGTACAAAATTTTTCTGTGAAATGATAAATCTGACGGGGATTAACATATGTTAATCCCTGGAGTGGTCTGGCTCTTTTTGCTTCAGCAGGTGATGAAGATTCCGCACGATGCCTTTGAACTTAGATCTTGCCAGTGGACTTTCGCGAAACCGTTCTTTAAAAATGTCTTCGGTCAATTCAAGCCAATCTGGCCAACCAGCCTCCAGAATAAAAGAATTTGGTTTAAAATCTTCTACTGCTGCAGGACTCGAAAAGCGGTTCCACGGGCAAACATCCTGGCAGATATCGCAACCGAAAATCCAGTCGTCCCATTTTTTGTCGCTCTCAATCAGGGCGTCTTTCAGTTCAATGGTAAAATAAGAGATACACTGACTTCCATTAATTTCTTTATCAGGCAGTATGGCACCGGTAGGGCAGGCGTCTATACATTTGGTACAGGTGCCGCAATAGTCTTTGACATAAGGTGCATCATACTCCAGTTCCAGATCAACGATCAGGGTGGCAATAAAAAAAAATGAACCATGCTGCTTCGAAATGAGATTGCCATTCTTGCCTATCCAGCCGGCACCACTTTTCAAGGCCCAACTGCGTTCCAGCACCGGGGCACTGTCTACAAAGCCACGTCCGTCAACTTCACCGATATTCGTGCGGATAAAATTTAGCAAGGTGCGCAGTTTTTCTTTTATCACGAGATGATAGTCTTTGCCGAATGCATATTTTGATATCAGGGGCGCGCGGTTCACCTGACTTTCTGCAGGATAATAGTTGAGGAGTAGGGTAATCACTGATTTTGCACCCGGCACCAGCAGCCGGGGGTCAACTCTTTTGTCAAAATGATCGGCCATGTAATGCATACTGCCATGATGTTGCAGGTTTAGCCATTTTTCAAGACGTACAGCGTCCTCATCAAGCCGTGCTGCTTTGGCAAATCCGCAAGAGAAAAAGCCAAGACGTCTGGCTTCTTCTCTGATACACTCTGAATATTTGCCGCTTATCATTTTCGATACAAAATAACGCATATTTATGTATTTATTAACCTGCTACCATTTAACTTTACAAAATATATTTTAAATTAAGTTAACTTATTCATGAACAAAAAGGCCCTATTCCCGCTCATCCTGCTTGTTGCTGTCGGAATATTTTTTTCCTTCAGGATGATTGCCGATAAACAACTGCATTCTATTACAGGCGATCAGACCGAACTTTTTATTGAACCCTTTGCGCCGGCAGATGATAATATCACGAAAAATCAGGCAATACAGCAAACAATTATGCAGGTGATCCGCGACGGTCATTACTCACCCAAAGATCTCAATGATGAATTTTCAAAAAAGGTTTTTGACAAGTATATTGAAATGACGGATTACGGAAAATTATTTTTTCTGCAAAGTGATCTGCAGGAGTTTGAAAAATTATCATTGACCATCGATGATGAAATCAGAAGTGGCACTACATCATTATATGATCTGGTTTCAGCAAGAATCAAAGAAAGAATGAAAGATGCTGAAACCTATTATGCAGAAGCACTGCAGACTCCTTTTACTTTTAATGGAAACGATGAAATTGAGCTGGATGGTAAAAAACTGGCCTGGTGCAGCACAAAAGAGGAACTCAAAGTACGCTGGAATAAAAGTATGAAGTACCGCACACTGGCTCGCTTTGAGGAATTAAAAGAACAACAGGCCAAGTCTGTTGATAAAAAAGCGAAAGTGAAAAGTGAAGCTGAACTGGAAGCGGATGCCCGCGAAAATGTGAAAAAAAGTATGGTTTCATATTTTAAACGTATCAACAAAATCAGTGATAACGATCGTTTTGCGGCTTATATAAATAGTATCTGCCATGTGGTAGATCCGCACACAGATTTTTTTCCGCCAAAAGACAAACAGCGATTTGACGAAGAAATGAGTGGTAAATTTATTGGCATCGGTGCTGTCTTACAAAGCGAAGAAGGGACCTGTAAGATCAAACAGATTTTAGTGGGTAGTCCATGCTGGAATGAAGGGCATCTTAAAGTGGGCGATGTAATCAATAAAGTAGCACAGCAGGGCGAAGAGCCGGTTGATATTACCGGCTGGGATATCGAAGATATCGTTTCCATTATCAGAGGTAAAGATGGTTCGCTGGTTACTTTATCAGTAAAGCACCTGGATGGCAGCATGGAAGATATTGTAATCAAACGCGGCAAGGTTGAAAAAGAAGACACCTTCGCAAAATCGGCTATTATTAAACAGGGAAATCTGAGCATAGGCTATATTATTCTGCCGGAATTTTATGCTGACTTCCAGGATGCTAACGGCCGGCGATGTGCTGTTGATATTGAAAAAGAGATCGTGAAACTGAAAGCCGAAAATGTACAGGGTATCGTGCTTGATCTGCGTAACAATGGAGGTGGCTCGCTGTCTGATGTTGTGGATATCGGCGGTATGTTTATAGACCGTGGCCCGGTTGTACAGGTGAAATCGAAAGGCGAAACAGCACAGACTCTCAGCGACCGCAGGTCAGGGGTTTTGTATGACGGACCACTGGCTATTCTCATTAATCAGGGCAGTGCTTCTGCTTCCGAAATATTAGCTGCCGCTATGCAGGATTACAAAAGAGCGATCATTTTAGGTACCACCTCTTTTGGTAAAGGAACGGTGCAACGGGTATTTCCTTTGGAAGATTTCTATCAGGGTGACAAAAATTTATTTCCCTTCGGTTCTATTAAGCTTACCCTCCAAAAGTTCTACCGGATCAATGGTGGATCAACACAGCTTAAAGGTGTGACACCAGACATTACGTTGCCTGATGTGTATGAACTGCTGGACGTGGGCGAAAGACGCGATTCTAATTCAATGGCCTGGGATCAGATTGCCAAGGCAGATTACAAGCCCTTGAAAATGGATGTTGACTTTAGCCAGTTAATCGAAAATTCAAAGAAGCGTATCTTTACGGAGCAGTCGTTCAATATTATTACAAAAAATGCAGCCAGATTAAAGCAACAATCGGACGACAATAAATACTCGCTCAATGAAAAAAAATATCAGGAGCAGGTGAAAGAGGCTAAAGATCTTGCCAAGAAAATGGAAGAAATTGACAAAGATAAAAAAC
>JADYYU010000087.1 GCA_020853515.1 Chitinophagaceae bacterium
AAGCTCTGATTCTTTTTTTTGATCCTTCATTGTCCTGAAGTATTCAGCAGATCTTAAGTGAAAGCGTACATTGCTAAAAGCACCCCCTACAGTGGTTCTGCTATCTTCCGGCGCAATGTACATTAGCAGCAAACCATATCTAAACACTCACTGCGACAGGCATTCAAGGATTGCATAGTCGTCTGCATAAGCGACTTTATTTTACAGCTAAGATGAACGACATGATCTTTATCATGTAACCTGATAGCATAATATGAAAATCATATAAAAGATGGTACGAATGCTGTAAAAGTATATCAGTAATTGTTCGCACCTTTGTATCAGAAAACGAACCCGATCATTGAATAAGCAAAAAAATTAAGTAAATACCCCGGAATCGACAGATGAGCAGCAGTCAGACGAAATCAAACTCAAAACAGAGCTAACTGTATGATTGAATAGAAATATAAACAGGCTAACAGCCATCAGGGGCAGGCGTACAGACAGGCAGTAGCAACGATAGACAATAAAAAAAATAGTGTGTTTTAATTGTTAAAAGTGTACTTAAGCGTAAATTAAGTGCACTTTTTTTTCGTTGAGCCATTTAAGCCGCATTAAACCGGACGTTCTTCACCTGTCGAAACGGATTCTCTTCCCATCTTCTTTACCATACTACCAGTGATAAAAAATAAGATCACAGCGATGACACCCAGTCCCACCCATACCATCATTTTATCATCCGACTGATCATATTCATCTTTGATAATGGCCGACTTGGGTTGTACATCTTCCATTTGAACAGAAGGCGGATCAGCAGGTATTTTGTTTTTGAAATAAACCAGATCATAGGAAGGCGCTTGTAACAAACTATCGCCGAAATACAGAAAATAACTGTTCCCTTTTTTCAAGTCCGCTGTGATGACAGAAGTTAGCTGATAGGCCGAAATGCTGTCAATTACCAAGGGTGTATTATCAAGATTTTCAATTTCAATTATAAAATCACCGGTCTTTTCATCTCCCAGAAAGGAGGATGTTTCAACCCATCGACCATTCTCTGAATTTAATTCGAAAGCCTCTTCTGGTGAATAAGTACTTTTGAACTTTTTTGCCGATAAAGAAAGATTGCCGGCGCTACTGCCTGATTCTTCCTCCGCGATCATTGTAGTGATGCGGCCGTTTCGCTTAAAAAGATCTGGCGCGCTGATGTGAAAAACAAGTTTGTCGATGCGATTAGCCGGGCGGCAGGACATCTGTAAGAGGGTTTTCTTATTGCTGTCTTTGACGGAATAAGAAAGCCCATTCACTTTCAGAAATGCAGGTGCTTTAAAGGCCTGATTGCTGTAGCCCACCTGCAAAATTTTGAGGGCATGTTTGTCTTTCATTCTGATCTCTACTTTGAAATACGGATAGTCTGATACCGGGAACGTAATTTGCTGCCGCACCGTTGCATCACTGCCCATCCCCAGCGAAATAAAATAAAACCGATCGCGCACCACATACCACTTTTCACGGTCGTTGCTACCCGAAATGCGCACCACCCGGTCAGTTTCGGCATTTTTCATTTCAAAAATAAATTTGTCTATCTTATTCTTTCCACTGTTCTCTATGATAACAGTCTGCCAGTCGCCTTCTGTTTTATCCTCCATAATGTTATAAGTCACAAAATCAGTCTGCGTCTGATACATATTTTCCTTCTTCAGCAAATAGGGGATCTCTTTACCCTCATTATCAATCAGGCGCAGATCTTCGTAATGTGCCAATGCATAGGCGCCCAGTTGGCTGCTGAGCGGTATATTATAAAAGCCGCTCTCATTTACCTGGCCAAGCTTTGACTTGTAGGTAAAATTTTGTGCCTGCAAGAGCAGGGGCGCAGCAAATAAAAAAATCATTAAGCCATATTTCTTTAACATAGTAAACACTTTTAGTTTGATGGGTTTCCCTTTCCGATGCGATCGTCTTCATCCGTAAAAAGGTCTTTAATTTTTTGATACATAAACGACACGATCAACAAAATCACGCCGAGTATAATAAACGCAGCTATTTTTCCGCCTTGTCCAACATTCGAAATATCATACACAAACAACTTGACAATGGTGAGTGTAAACAAAGCCAGCGAAATGATCCGTAATTGTTTGATGCGCCTTTTCATGCCGACTCCCATCATTAGCAGCGAAACTACGCTCCATAAAATAGGCCAGACCACTTTCACCGCTTTACGGGCTGTTTCTGACCAATCAAAACCAGGCTCATAGGCAGCAACTACCCACAAGTGTACCATTTCAGAACTTAAGATAAATAAGCCTGCCAGTGTAAGAAACCACGGCGCCCATTTAGACAATATACCTGACAGCCCATGATGTTTCAATAGGAATTGTATCAGTAATGCAAGACCACCCAGCGCTGCAAGGGGTATCAGGAAGTGAAAATAAAATAAAGAATAAATTTCAGGCTGCTGCAAACATACACTGCGTAAATCAGTGACCCACAGATTAGCAACAGGATAAAGCAACAATGAAATGGCTGCAATAGCCACCAGCACTTTATGTACATTCATTTCGCAGAAGCGCTGAACATACCACATTAGCGTGGTGACAAACAGAAAATGCCAGGCACCCCATATCACATGCTGAAAATCAACAGAACGAGTAATTGCAAATGACTGATAATGCAACTCCCTGAAGCCTACCATATACATGACCAGCATAGCAGCAGCACCCAGAATATGCGCAAACAGTGATGTAGAAATCAAACCCCAAAACAGCATCTTTTCCTGATCGCGTCGCACCCATTTTAAATTAAGCAGCATGGCAGCAATCACCACCATTCCGGTGATAAACGCTTTATTAAAAATAAGTGGCAGACGATTGACCTGCGCTGCAAAATAGTTATTTCGCCAATCCATACCCAAACTCACAACACTTAACAGGATCACAAGTACACTGGCATTTTTAATGACCTGTATATTTGACTTCAATCCCAGCCAATAGAGTATCGCAGCTTCGGCGGCCCAGAACAAGGTGATATAATTTCCATGTAACTGCACCGGACCGGCCAGACTGACAAAGGTCATTACCAGCGCTATCAGCAGGTAAATCAGGTTTTTGTCGATCTGTTGATTTTTGAAAAACAAATAGGCAAAAGCAAAATTAAACACTGCCATCGAAATCACGAAGATGCCCTGATAATCACCGTTATGAATAGTTTGCAGAAAAAATAATCCACCTCCCAGATACAGGAAGGAATTGCTCAACAGCACAGTGATCTCAATGCCAGCAAATTTTTGTTTTTGCCTGATATTGTAAATAATATTTGTGGCAAAAAATACGATATAAAACAAGGTGGCAAAAATCAGTGCAGTGCTGCTATGCCCTTTAGACACATCATATTCGTTATAAGTCCAGATAGCAAAAATGAGTACGGTAAAAACATAACCGATTCTGTTCAGCAGATTCCACTTTTTAAAATTGGCCAGTATAAACATCCCTGCATTCAGGATCAGTAAATAAGAAAACAGGGTCTTAAAATTGCCGGCGCCGTTGCTAACAAAAAACGGGGTACCAAAACCTCCAATCAACGCAATGATCGCAAGTTCCTTTTTGTCGTACACGAGCGACAATACTACTGCCAAAAGGGTGATGACCACCATACAAATAAAGGCGGCAGTCTGCGGTAAAAGATGATATGACTGATAAGCCTGGTAGACAGAAAAGTACAGGACTGCGATACCACCACCTGCCAGTATCGAACTGAATGCACGATAATTTTTACTTAGTTTATGCGCTACGGCAATGAGGATGGTAGCAGCTCCCAGCCCGATCAGAATTTTACCTGCATCGGTGATGAGATGGCGATCGATGGCCCACTTAACCGTAAAGAAAATACCAAGGACCAAAATAGCGATACCTACGAGGCTGATCAGTTTTTCACCGATGAACTGTTCGAAATTAGTTTTCCTTTGGGGTAAAATGGGTTGCAATGGTTTAGGCGGCAAATTTTCAGAGGCAGGCTGTGGTACAGGCTGTTGCGCTGCAGGTTTAGGTTCTTCAACTTTGGGCTGAGGCTTGGGTTCGTTCAGTGGTTTAATGGCCTCCGGTACAGGCGAATCCTGCACAATAACTTCTTTTTGTATTATTTGCGAAACTGCCGGTGCAGCAGATTCAATGGGCGATTTCTCCTGCACTTGCGCCGGCAGATTTTTTATTGATTCAATTCCTTTGTGCAGATCCAGAATATATTTTTTCAGCAGGTCAACTTCTCTTTTGAGATCTTTGATCTTTGAATTTGAATTTAAAGAAACAACGGCAGGAAGAATTAACAGAATGATCAGTGCAAAAACGAGGAGAGCGATCAGTGATTCCATACAACTTATTTATATTCAAATGTAGTAAGGTGTTTGTTAAGAAATAGAGAAAAAAAAAGGCTGGACGTATTGGCGTTTATGAATACATCCTTACAAAGTATTCGCTATTTCCCGGATTATATTGCGAATACGAAAACCAATTTCAATTCAATTGGCACGGACGATTCTTTGCTGAAAGCTGCATTCAATTAAAATCAGGCCTCACGAATGCACCTATCAAAATTGAATAAGATAAAATCGTATTGTTATCATAAATCTACGTATAACGAAATACCCGGTCATTATTAACAACCGGGTATTGAGTATCTAAGTAATGAGTCCGCAGTGAATAAGGTACTACTTATTCATCGTCGCCAGAAACTCTTCATTGCTTTTAGTATGACGCATCTGAGAGAGAATGAAATTCATCACTTCTTCTGGGTTCATATCACCAATATGTTTGCGGAGGATATAGAGTTTGTTCATCACATCTTTGTCATGCAATAAGTCATCACGACGGGTAGATGATGCAACGATATCAATCGCAGGATAGATGCGCTTGTTGGCCAAACGACGATCGAGCTGCAACTCCATATTACCGGTACCTTTAAATTCTTCAAAGATCACCTCATCCATTTTACTTCCGGTATCGATCAGGGCTGTTGCCAATATAGTCAGAGAACCGCCATTTTCAATTTTACGCGCAGCGCCAAAAAACTGTTTTGGTTTTTGCATCGCATTGGCTTCTACCCCACCGCTCAATACCTTGCCTGATGACGGTGCTACAGTATTATGTGCCCGGGCAAGACGGGTAATGCTATCGAGCAGTATCACCACATCATGTCCAACTTCCACCAATCGTTTGGCTTTTTGCAAAGCAATGGCAGACACTTTCACATGTTTATCAGCAGGTTCATCAAAGGTAGAAGAGATCACCTCAGCTTTTACACTGCGTTCCATATCAGTCACCTCTTCAGGGCGTTCATCTACCAATACAATCATCAGATAACATTCCGGATGATTGGCCGCAATGGCGTTGGCTACTTCTTTCAGTAACATTGTTTTACCGGTTTTCGGCTGCGCTACTATGAGTCCACGCTGACCTTTACCGATCGGACAAAACAGGTCCATAATCCGGGTACTGAAATTATTGGGGGTGGTACACAAATTCATTTTTTCGTACGGAAACAAAGGAGTCAGATAGTCGAATGGTACACGGTCACGAATTTCATCCGGCGATTTACCATTGATATGACTCACTTTTACCAGGGCAAAATATTTTTCACCTTCTTTAGGCGGACGCACACTGCCGGTAACGGTATCACCGGTTTTCAGTCCAAATAATTTGATCTGCGAATGTGACACATACACATCATCCGGTGAAGTCAGATAATTATAATCACTTGACCGTAAAAAACCATAACCATCAGGCATCAGTTCCATCACGCCTTCGCAATCAATTTGTCCGTCAAATTCAAGAACAAACTTCGGTGCTTTTTTAGGCTTAAATTCCACTTCACTGAATGGGGCTTGCTGTCCTTCCTTTTCCGCAGTATTATGCTCGGTGCCCTCGTCCTTCTTAGCACCTTGTTGCTGATTATGATTTGCCGTATTGTTATTATTATGCTGATTGGATTGCTGTCTGTTATCAGGATGATTTTTCTGATTTGGATGCACAGGCTGACCCTCATGCGGCGTGTTTTTCTTCTGGTTCTGATGATTGTGAACGGGTATTTTGCGTTCATGCTGTGGCTTCTGTTCAGCAGGCTTTTCGTTCTGATTTTTCGGTACGATAGCCTCTGCCGGCTCTTCTGCAACCGCTTCAGCGGGTTTCACAGTGTCGGCTTCAGACGCAATAGCCATTTTCGTTTCAGCTTGCGCGGGCTTGGCCGGTTGTGGCTTTTTTGCTTTTTTAGTTTTTGGTTGCACTGCGGATTTTACCGCTTCGGGAGCTATTTCCTTTTTATCATTCTCAGCTACAATTTCTGCAAGTGGCAATACCTCTTGTTTAGCTGCCGTGCTGGCTGCAGGCGGGTTTTCTTTAGCAGGACGTTCCTTTTTCACGGCACGCTTTTTCGCGGTTTTAGGTTCGGCCGTATCATTACTTTTTCCCTTCACGTTTGCAAGGGCCTGTGCATCGAGTATTTTGTAAATGAGGTCCTGTTTACTCAGATCTTTCACTTCTGAAAGGGCAAATTTTTTGGCAATGTCATGAAGTTCCGGAACGATCATATCGTTCAGTTGTAAAATGTCATAATTCATATGAGGAAATATTTTCGTTATTTACGAACAAATTAATATAAAATAATAAATTGGAATAAATTTGATTGTGAGATAAATCCGGTGCTTTTTATGGAAAGGATTGTGTTCTAAAGAAGCGGAGCCTGATTCAATTCTAATGCAAGTTTACAACCACTTTGCGAGATTGTCAAAAAAAATTTTCTTTTAGACGATCACAGAGTTACTTTTTGCGGCTGCCGTCAAGATCGATCGCACCTAAAAATCTACGTGCAAAATTCTTCGTTTAAATCTATGTATTGAATTAATTTCGCCGTTTAGCGCAAAAAAAGCATATGACACCGGAAAGAAAACAAAAAATTG
>JADYYU010000088.1 GCA_020853515.1 Chitinophagaceae bacterium
AACCATCATCAAATCATCAAATTACCCCATTAACTAATTAGAATATGCTGAATCCAAGACTCGCTGCCAGATACGCTAAATCACTGCTCGACATCGCCATCGAGCAAAATAAACTCGATGCCATTTACCAGGATATGCTGGGCCTGAACGCTGCTTTTGCAGGCAGCCGCGATTTTGTGATGCTGATGAGAAGCCCTATCGTGAAGGCTGACGCCAAATACAAAGTGGTGAAGGCCGTTACTGAAGGCCGGGTCGATGCCATTACAGAAGGATTTATACAACTGATCATCAGCAAAGGCCGTGAATTTTTTCTTCAGGAAATTGTAAACGCTTTTATTACCCAATATAAAGTACACAATCATATCAATGAAGTCAAACTTACCACAGCAACTCCGCTCAACGAAGAAATGACCAATGTGATTAAAGCAAAGGTGGCCGCACAGTTTGCCAATATGAGCATTGATCTCAGCACAGCAGTCGATGAAAGTTTAATGGGAGGGTTTGTACTGGAAGCCAACAATAATGTGTTTGACGCCAGTATCCTGCGCGACCTGAACGATATTAAGAAACAGTTCCTCAAAAACGAATATATACCGAATATAAGATAACAGAAAGAGCAAGTAAATAACTACAACTAACAACTTTCAACTCACAACAAAAAAGAACAACATGATAAGTATAAAACCAGATGAAATTTCAGCCATCTTACGTCAGCAGCTCGGCAATTTCAATTCAAGTGCAGAACTCGAAGAGTCAGGTACTGTCCTGCAGGTAGGTGACGGTATTGCCCGTATTTACGGGTTAAATGGCGTTAGCTCCGGCGAACTGGTAGAATTTGAAAGCGGCGTACAGGCCATCGCACTGAATCTTGAAGAAGATAATGTGGGTGTGGTATTGATGGGTGATGCCAAAGGGATCAAAGAAGGTAACAAAGTGCGTCGTACCGGTCGTATCGCTTCTATTAAAGTAGGAGAAGGTATGGTAGGTCGTGTGATCAATACCCTGGGTGAACCCATTGACGGTAAAGGTCCGCTGACAGGCGAATTGTATGAAATGCCGATCGAGCGTAAAGCACCCGGTGTTATCCTTCGTGAACCGGTAAAAGACCCTTTGCACACTGGTCTGAAATCGGTAGATGCCATGATTCCGATCGGACGCGGACAACGTGAGCTGGTAATCGGCGATCGTCAAACCGGTAAATCCGCTATCTGTATCGATACCATCATCAATCAGAAAGAATTTTATAAAGCAGGCAAACCTGTTTATTGTATCTATGTTGCAATCGGACAAAAAGCGTCTACTATTGCTCAGGTAATGAAAACCCTGCAGGATAACGGCGCCATGGATTATACCATTATTGTAGCTGCATCTGCTGCCGATCCGGCTCCGTTGCAGTTCTACGCTCCATTTGCCGGCGCTGCCATCGGTGAGTTTTTCCGCGATACCGGACGTCCTGCTCTGATCGTATTTGATGATCTGAGTAAACAAGCCGTGGCCTATCGTGAGGTTTCTCTGTTATTACGCCGTCCACCGGGACGTGAAGCTTATCCTGGCGACGTATTCTATCTGCATAGTCGTTTGCTTGAACGTGCTGCCAAGGTAGTAGGTAAAGATGAGATCGCTAAAAAAATGAACGACTTACCTGAATCGATCAAGCATCTGGTGAAAGGCGGTGGTTCACTCACAGCATTGCCGATCATTGAAACACAGGCCGGTGACGTATCTGCTTATATTCCTACCAATGTGATCTCGATCACTGATGGTCAGATATTCCTTGAATCTAATCTCTTTAACTCCGGTATCAGACCTGCTATCAACGTGGGTATCTCGGTAAGCCGCGTTGGTGGTAATGCGCAGATCAAGTCAATGAAAAAAGTGGCTGGTACCCTGAAACTTGATCAGGCGCTGTACCGTGAAATGGAAGCCTTCTCAAAATTCGGGGGTGACCTCGATGCGGCTACCAAATCAATTCTCGACAAAGGTGCCCGTAATGTGGAGATCCTGAAACAAGGTCAATTTTCACCTTACTCGGTTGAAAAACAGGTAGCGATCATTTACCTGGGTACAAATGGATTATTAAACAATGTACCGGTTAAAAATATCAAAGCATTTGAAGAAGTGTTCTTAAATGAAATGGAAAATAAAATGCCGGATCTCTTAAGTGAATTTAAAAAAGGAAACTTGCCCGAAAACGGGATCGCTAAAATGGTAGAAATGGCCAATCAGTTGATACCTCAGTTCTCAAAATAATTTTCAGTACTAAGCCTGCACAGCACAGGAACATTTTATGCACAAAGCCTTCCGGACCTCCGGAAGGTTTTGTTTTTAAGTAAAAATTGTTGCTGCAGTTCAAAAAAGCCATACAGCCAAGGTATTCAAATCCTGCTTATCTTAAAATTGTAACGCAATTGTTGATCTGTGCATACTAATTTGCGTACTTTTATACCTTTCAAAAACTTATACATGAACTTATTTTCCTCAATCGTCATGGCAGCTACTGTAACACTGACGGTGCATAATGGACTGGCGCTGGCGCAAACCGGAGTAGCCAAAATCACCAATCCGCTGCTGATACGCAGCAGTTTGCAATATCAGGCCCCACCCTTTAATCTGATCAAAGACGAACATTTTAAACCGGCCTTTCAACGTGCGCTGAAAATGCATGATGCCGAAATTGATCATATTGCCAATAATACCGCGCCGGCTTCTTTTCAAAATACGGTGCTGGCCCTTGAAATCAGTGGTATGGATCTCAACCGGGCATCGCTGGTATTTTATAATCTGACGAGTGCAAATACCAATCCCGTTCTGCAAAAAATTGAGGAAGAATATGCACCCATCTTTTCAGCACACAATGACAAAATTTATCTGAACGATAAGATCTATAAACGGATCAAATCATTAGATATGAAAACACTGACAGGTGAAGACAAACGTCTCACCGAATATTACCTGCAACAGTTTGAATTGGCCGGTGCTAACTTATCTGCTGCTGATAAGGAAAAAATGAAAGCCATCAATGAAGAACTGGCCACGCTGGGTACTTTATTTGCCAATAAACTGCTGATCGCCCGAAAAAATGGCGCTGTTTTGTTTGCAAGCGAAACCGAACTGGATGGACTGAGTGCTGCGGAAATTGCATCTGCCAAAGAAAATGCGAAACAAGCCGGCCATAATGGACAGTATCTGATTTCTCTGATCAATACCACGCAGCAGCCGGTATTGCAAAGTCTTAAAAACAGAAGCAGTAGAGAAAAAGTATATAAGGCCTCCTGGATGCGTGCCGAAAAAAGTGACAGTGGCGATACCCGCGAAATACTTGAAAAGCTGGCCCGTCTCCGCTTGCAGAAAGCAAAACTGATGGGTAAAAAAAGTTTTGCCGAATGGAGATTGCAGGATCAGATGGCTAAATTGCCGGCCAATGCTATGGATGTACTTGCAAAAATTGCCGCACCGGCTGTTGCCAAAGCACGTACGGAAGCAAAAGAAATTCAGGACCTGATCGATGCTCAGAAAGGTGGTTTTAAACTGGAACCCTGGGACTGGAATTTTTATTCAGAGCAAGTGCGCAAAGCAAAATACGACCTGGATGAAAGTCAGATCAAGCCTTATTTTGAAGTGACTACCGTGCTGGAAAAAGGCGTCTTTTTTGCGGCAAAACAAATGTATGGCCTCACGTTTAAAGTACGTAATGACCTGCCCGTGTATCATCCGGATGTAGTGGCCTATGAAGTGTTTGATAAAGACGGCTCTTCGATTGCAATTTACTACCTCGACTTTTACACCCGCGATAATAAAAGCGGTGGTGCCTGGATGAATAATTATGTAAACCAGTCGCATTATCTCAATCAAAAACCGGTGATCGTGAATGTATTTAATTTTGCCAAACCAACCCAGGGCAATCCCTCACTGATCAGTTTCGATGATGTAACGACCATGTTTCACGAGTTTGGCCATTCATTGCATGGCTTGTTTGCTAACCAGCAATACACCACGCTTTCAGGCACCGCTGTACCCCGCGATTATGTAGAATTTCCTTCCCAGATCAATGAACACGCAGCAATGGACCCGGTGATCCTTAAAAATTATGCCATCCATTATCAAACCAAAAAAGTGATACCACAGGAACTGCTCGATAAAATTAAAAAAGCAGAGACTTTTAATAAAGGTTATGAGGTTACGGAATTACTCGCAGCAGCTACTCTCGATATGGCATGGCACAGTGTTGAAAATGAAGCCGATTTTAAGCCAACCCTGCAGTTTGAAAAAGAAGCCCTGCAGAAATATGGCTTGCTGGTAAATGAAGTACCTACCCGTTATCACACGCCCTATTTTGCGCATATCTGGGGTGGCGGCTATTCAGCAGGATACTACGCTTACACATGGTCTAAAGTACTTGATTATAATGCCTTCGACTGGATACAGGAACATGGCGGTATGACGATGGCCAACGGTGATCGCTTCCGCAAAACTATTTTATCGGTGGGCAACAGTGTTGATCTGAATGAAGCCTTCAAAGAGTTTATCGGTCATGAAATGAAGATAGAACCTTATCTGAAGAATGCGGGTTTGGTAGAAGGACAATAAATAATCTGAAAAAAATTCTTATAAAAAACTCCGGCTTACACTAGCATGGAGTTTTTTTTGTCCTGCTGATAGGGACTTTTGAATCTACCTTGAAGCGGTTTTATTGTAAAATCTGCAACAGTTATTGCACAAAATACTGCAGTGCCTCGGCTATCTTTCTGTCATTACTCAATCGGGGCACCTTATTTTGTCCACCCAGTTTACCGATCGATTTCATATAATCGATAAAGGCATTTTTGCGAAGGATATTTATTTTTAAAGGAGCTAAAATATTGCCCCGGATCAGGTCGTCGTAGTAAATATTTTTGTTGCGCAGCAAATGGTCCACTTCCTCCGCAAATGAAGAGAGGTTCTCCGGTTCATTTTCAAATTCAACAAACCATTCATGAAAACTGGGTCTGTCGCCGGCAGAGATAAACGGGGCCACAGTAAACTCGATGATCCTGAGCTGATGTTTTTCTGCAGCCTGCATCAAGGCGTATTCTACTTCTTCGGCGATTACATGCTCGCCAAAGGCGGAAATAAAATGCTTGATTCTGCCTGTCACCACGATGCGGTAAGGATTGAGCGATACGAACTTTACGGTATCACCAATATTATAGGCCCATAAACCTGCATTGCTGCTCACGATGAGTGCGTAATTGACATTCAATGCAACCTGATCGAGCGAAAGCCGGACGGGCTGTTCATCAAATATTTCCTGAGCCGGTACAAATTCAAAATACATCCCTGCGTTGGTATTCAGCAACAGACCTTCCCGGGTTTGTGTATCCTGAAAAGCAAAAAATCCTTCGCTTGCCGGAAAAGTTTCTATCGTGTCGATCTTGCGTCCAATGCTGTCAAACAATTTGGCTTTATAAGGTTCAAAAGCAACACCGCCATGTACCAGTAATGAAAAATCGGGAAACAAGGTTCCGATCTTCTGACCGCTTTTTTCCATCAGGCGGTCAAAATACATTTGCATCCACGGGGGTATGCCACTAATGAGTGACATACGCTGTCCAATGGTTTCTGCTACTATGGCATCGAGTTTGGTTTCCCAGTCTTCAATGCAATTGGTTGTATAAGAAGGCAATCTGTTTTTAGTAAGATAAGCGGGCACATGATGGTTCACAATACCGCTGAGCCGCCCTGTATGAATACCGCTTATTTTTTCCAATACGGGCGAACCGGATAAAAAAATCATTTTACCGT
>JADYYU010000089.1 GCA_020853515.1 Chitinophagaceae bacterium
CATGCATTTATAAACAGCAAATGGTATCAGGAGGCTATTGCTGATATTGGACTTCAGGGAACTGTCAGACAGGTATGAACAATAAAATAGTTGACCCACTAAGCATTTCTGTAGTGAGGCAGTAATACACAATCATGCCATCTGCACAGTTTTTCGGTTCCTATTAAGGTTGCCGGCTGCCTCAACATTCACTAACAGGACCTGGCATTCCATGACCAAAGCTGGCATTTGCGGCTGAAAAAACAATTCATACAATTTACCATCAAAAAATAGCATGCTACTTTGAATTTTATTATTGTTATGTCGAAACGGATCCGTTTAGGCCAAGGCTTCAATGGCAACTTCTGATATATGATCGATAAAAAGTACTCGACAACGAGCGCCCTGCCCCCTAATTGTTTGACAAGTAATTAGCCCTGAATAATTTATTTTGTACTTTTGAGCCAATTAATAGAAAAATGAGTTACCAACCCAAACATAAAATCAGAATAGTTACGGCAGCCTCTTTATTTGACGGTCATGACGCCAGCATCAATGTCATGCGCAGGGTGATGCAGGCCAGTGGCGTGGAAGTCATACATCTGGGACATGACCGGAGTGTGCAGGAAGTGGTGGATACTGCGATACAGGAAGATGCCAATGCCATTGCCATGACCAGCTACCAGGGCGGTCATGTCGAGTATTTAAAATACATGTACGACTTACTGAAGGAAAATAAGTGCGGTCATATCAAAATATTTGCCGGCGGCGGCGGCGTGATACTCCCTTCAGAAATAGCCGAACTGGAAGCCCATGGTATCACTAAAATCTATAGTCCGGATGATGGACGTGCCATGGGTTTACAAGGCATGATCGACGACCTGATTCAAAAAAGCGACTTTGCCACGGGTGAAAATCTGAATGGAGAAGTGAATCATCTTGCTATCGGTGACTTTAAAAGCATTGCACGATGTATCAGCGCTGCTGAAAATTTTTCGGATTCGGCAGAAACGAAGGCCATGATGAAAAAGATACGCGAGGCAAATGCACAGGCTGCGCAACTGCCACCGGTGCTGGGTATTACCGGTACCGGCGGTGCCGGAAAAAGTAGTCTGGTAGATGAACTTGTACGCCGTTTCATATCTGATTTTCCGGATAAAAAGATCGGCATTATTTCGGTAGATCCCAGCAAGCGAAAAACAGGAGGTGCTTTGCTTGGCGATAGAATACGGATGAATGCTATTAAAAACGAACGTGTTTACATGCGATCTATGGCTACCCGGCAGAGCAACCTTGCACTAAGCAAACATGTGCAGGATGCCGTTGATATTTTAAAAGCAAGCGGCTTTGATCTCATCATTTTAGAAACAAGTGGTATTGGTCAGAGCGATACTGAAATCACTGAACACAGTGATGTATGTCTTTACGTGATGACACCGGAATACGGTGCCGCAACACAGTTAGAGAAGATCGACATGCTGGATTTTGCCGATATTATTGCCATCAATAAATTTGACAAACGAGGTAGCATGGATGCGTTGCGGGATGTAAAAAAACAATTTCAGCGTAATCATAAATTATTTGATCAGGATGCCGACAGTATGCCGGTATATGGCAGCATTGCCTCACAGTTTAATGATCCGGGGGCCAACAGCCTGTACAAGGCCCTGATGAAAAAAATTGTTGAGAAAACCGGCAATACAAAACTGGAAACCCATTTTGTGGCTCATGATGAAATGAGTGAAAAAATATTTATCATTCCGCCCGCACGAACCCGCTACCTGAGCGAAATTACTGAAAACAACAGAGGTTATGATACCTGGGCCAAAAAGCAAAGTGAACTGGCCCAGCAATTATTTGGTATACACAAAACAATCGAAACCATTGAATCTAAAAAAACGGATGGCAGTGAAAAACTGGTGCAGCAACTCAAAGAGCTGGAAGCTAAACTGCTGTTAGATTTTGATCCGAAAAATAAACGCTTACTCGATAACTGGAAAGCCACCAAAGCCAATTACCTGAATGAATATTTCATTTATAAAGTGCGCGACAAAGAACTTAAAATAAAAACGCATACCGAAAGTTTAAGTCATTCACAAATACCCAAAGTAGCTGTTCCAAAGTATGAAGCCTGGGGCGAAATACTTCAGTGGACCTTGCAGGAAAATTTCCCGGGCAGCTTTCCATATACTGCCGGTATTTATCCCTTTAAGCGGGAAGGGGAAGATCCTACGAGAATGTTTGCCGGTGAAGGAGCTCCGGAACGCACAAACAAACGATTTCACTATGTAAGTAAGGGACTGCCGGCAGCACGCTTAAGTACGGCATTTGACAGCGTTACACTTTATGGTAACGATCCCAATCACCGCCCCGATATTTATGGCAAAGTAGGTAACAGTGGCGTAAGTGTCTGTTGCCTCGATGATGCTAAAAAACTGTACAGCGGTTTTGACCTTGCGGATCCCAAAACGTCGGTTAGTATGACCATTAACGGGCCAGCGAGCATCATTGCAGCATTTTTTATGAATGCAGCCATTGATCAGCAATGCGAAAAATATATCATCGAAAATAATCTTCAGGATGAAGTGAGAGAAAAAATAGCGGCAATTTACAAGGGACGTGAACACCTCCTGCCCCGTTATTATAATAATGCAGAAAAAGAAAATCAGGGACAACTGCCCGAAGGAAACAACGGATTAGGGATTATGCTTTTGGGCGTTAGGGGCGATGATGTATTACCGCAGGATGTTTATCAGCAAATCAAATCGGCCACCCTCAAACAAGTGCGCGGAACCGTGCAGGCTGATATATTGAAAGAAGATCAGGCACAAAACACCTGTATCTTCAGTACAGAATTTTCATTGCGTTTAATGGGCGACGTGCAGCAGTATTTTATTGACAATGGCGTGCGTAACTTTTACAGCGTTAGTATCAGTGGCTATCATATTGCTGAAGCCGGTGCCAATCCTATATCGCAACTGGCCTTTACCTTAAGCAATGGCTTTACCTTTGTAGAATACTACCTGAGCCGGGGCATGCATATTGATGATTTCGCACCCAATTTGTCATTCTTTTTCAGTAACGGAATAGATCCTGAATATGCGGTGATCGGCCGGGTAGCCCGGCGTATCTGGGCAAAAGCTATGAAATTAAAGTATGGCGGCAATGAACGCAGTCAGATGCTTAAATACCATATACAGACTTCAGGCAGAAGCCTGCACGCACAGGAAATAGATTTCAACGACATCAGGACAACCTTACAGGCCCTGTATGCCATTTATGATAACTGCAATTCGTTGCATACCAACGCTTATGACGAAGCCATTACCACACCAACAGAAGAAAGTGTGCGCAGGGCCATGGCGATCCAATTGATCATCAACCGGGAATTAGGTCAGGCAAAAAATGAGAACCCTTTACAAGGCAGCTTTATTATAGAAGAACTGACTGACCTGGTAGAAGAGGCCGTACTGAGTGAGTTTGACAAAATCAGTGAACGGGGTGGTGTTTTAGGTGCCATGGAAACTATGTATCAGCGAAGCAAAATTCAGGAAGAAAGTCTTTATTACGAAACATTAAAACATACCGGTGAATTTCCGATCATTGGTGTCAATACATTCTTAAGCAGTAAAGGCTCGCCGACGGTGTTGCCACAGGAAGTGATCCGTAGCACAACTGAAGAAAAAGAAGCGCAGATAAAAACGGTGGAAAATCTTTGGGAACGTAGCGG
>JADYYU010000090.1 GCA_020853515.1 Chitinophagaceae bacterium
CTGTGAGAGAAAAAACTCCTACCGTTATACCCGATCTGTGCAAATCTGTGCTATCTGCGAGAGAAAAATACCTCCACCATAAAACAATCTGTGCGATCTGTGAGAGACAAGATATTACCAGCTTTTTACCCGATCTGTACAAATCTGTGCAATCTATGAGAGAAAAATACTTCCACCAGAATGCGATCTGTGCTATACGTGAGAGACAAGGTTCCAAGGGTTTGTGTCAAACGGGGGATTGAACGCTACATAGTGTATAATTTATTCCGTAATTGAATAGAAATAATTTGATGTGGACAGCATGAATGCTGAAATGTGCAATTATCTCGCGTCAGCGGTTCGTTGTTCTAAAATTATTATCTGGCTAGTTTTGAACCTTCTATCCAGTACCAAAGGGAAAAAGTTCAGATTTCCTCTTTCTCATTTCTGCTGCAACCAATGCACTTTGTCCACCTAGTTCTTCAAGTTTGGAGATGATATTCATATAACTTTTTTCGTCTCTGTTTTGGCTGAGTTTAAAAACGTTTTCAATGTTACTCGCCTTGATTTCAAAGCCAACTATCGCCGGCATCATTTTCTTCAAAAAACCGTCCGGAAGATTATCGTAGAAAGTTAATGATCGGGTGTTGCCTTTCTCAAACTTTAAAGTCAGTTTCCGCATAAAGCCAATAAGTTCTTCTTCAGTCATTAAATTTACGTTACCTGCTATATGAACACTCATATAATTCCAGGTTGAACCAATATGTGGATCACTATACCAGGAGGCACTTACATAGGAACTTGGTCCGGTAAAAACCAGAAGTCCTTTGGGATTTTCTATGAATGCATTATAATGATCTGTGTTTCGCATAATGTGACCTTGCAAAAACAGTTCGCCACTTCTTTCTTCAAGTAAAACAGGTATCTGGGTTGCCACTTGTTTACCTGAAAGAAAACTGCCAGTCAAAAAAGCAAATGGATTATCTTCTATGAAGTTTAAAAGAGTTTCTTTGTCTTTTTCCTTAAAGTATGAAAAGTTGTACATATGATATTGTTTGTTGTCGTTTAGACTATGACCGCTAACAGACCTCCAAGCATTGTGATTGATCTGCGATAACTTTGCGAATTTACCGATCTGTGCAATTCTGTGCCATTCCTGAGAGAATAATATTTCCACCTTTTCACCCGATTTGTGTAAATCTCTGCTTTCCGTAAAATAAAGATATCACCACCATTTTACCCGATCTGTGCAAATCTGTGAATGATTATCCGCAAATTTGCCTATGCGAACCAAGCGAATGCAGTGACTGCAATTAATAGGCGTTCAAATATTTTCTCATTGAAATTTCTTCGATTGAATCGATATGTAAATTCATTCAAATAATTCTGCATATACTTATTGTTTACATGATGATGAATCCCTTTGATTTTCTTTTTTGCATTGCTAATGGCGATATGCACCCATGGGAACACATTGCAGACTTCTTTTTTATTGCGTATGATATGAACTTGGTGTTCTTCAACTAGATTTTCTAAAGGAGTATAGCATCTTCTGCCATCTGTTATTACAGTTGCACTGCGTCCGATCATTTTTGGAACTTCATATGCAATATCTTTTTTGGACAGAGAATCTACAACTGTCATCTTTAAATATTTAGCTCCTTTGTCGCCTCTATTAACAGCAACCAGCACCTTTTCATTTCGATCAATTTCTTTGAATGCTTGTCCTTTATGGTTCACACCTTTTTTTCGATGGCCAGCAAAGAAACCCTCATCAAGTTCTACGAATCCATCCAACTGATATTGCTGATCTCGTTTACCCATCATGATTCGGATCTTATGCATCATTAACCAAATGGGTTCATATCGATTATGTCCCAGCAAATTCTGCATTTCCTTCGCTGAATACCCCTTCTTGGTAATCAACATCAAATACAAAACCGTCAACCATATTCGATAAGGTAATTTGGAATTCTCCATTATAGTGCCTTTTCTTAGACCTAGTCGTTTACTACAGCCATTGCAATGCCATAATCTCTTGGAACTACTCCAGTGAAGGTCCTTGCTTGTGCAAAAGGTACATACCAAGCCATGTTGCTCACGATAATCACGAAAAAAATCAATACACTTCTGTTCCGTGTCAAAACGCTTTAAAAATTGTGTCAAATGCATAAAAAATAATTTTATACAAAGCTCAATTGGCTCAACGTAACCAGTTTACATGCTTAGGTTCTTTTACGGATAAACATTAAAAAATTAGATTAATGAGTAAATTGCACTTACGAATGAGTATTTGTCACTTCTCATTGAGTAAATAACCTACATGAATAATTACAACCCGATCAGGAACTGGGCGCCGGAAGACCGTCCACGCGAAAAAATGATTGCGAAAGGTGCTTCTTCCCTATCAAATGCTGAACTGCTGGCCATCCTGATCAATACAGGTACTGCCCGGAAAAGTGCCCTCGAAATAGCGCAGGAAATTATGCTGCTTAATGAGCAGAATCTGCTGGAACTAAGCAAAATGACGCTGACCGATCTAAAAAAAATTAAAGGCCTCGGCGAAAAAAAAGCGGTCACTATTTTAACGGCACTCGAAATTGGCAAAAGACGACAACTAAGTGCCGCACTGGACAAGCCGCAGGTCAGAAGCAGCCGCGATGCCTTTGAACTGCTGGCCCCCTGCTACTTTGGCAAAACAGTTGAAGAGTTTTATGTGATCTTTATGCTGCATAATGGAAAGGTACATGCTATCGAAAATATAAGCAATGGGGGCATTACCGGCACTGTGGTCGACAGCAGGGTGATCTTTAAACGTGCCCTCGAAATGAAGGCGGTCACCCGGTTGGTTATTTCGCATAATCATCCGAGCGGAAATTTAAATCCGAGTGAATCTGATAAAAAGCTGACCGAGAAAATGCTTGAAGCCGGCAAGTTGCTTGACCTTGAAATTGCAGATCACATTATTGTAGGTGCGAATGCATACTTTAGCTTTAAGGATGAAAGCTTGCTATAACAGTGAATCGTGCATAGACAAACAGATCATGCAGAAGATGCATTAAAAATGCACAGCCGTTTGAAACAAACACCTGCAGACTAAATATCCACTACCTGACCGATGGCGGGTAAGGTAAGCTTCAGACTTTCTTTTGCAAACGCTTCCGTAGCATCATGATGATCGATTTTTACAAAACCAAAAGTATCAAAGTGCACACCGATCACATGCGTTACTTTTACAAATTGGGCGGCAGCAATGGCGTCTCTGATACCCATCGTAAAATTATCCCCAATGGGTAACACCGCAAACGACAGATCGGCCCAACGTGGTATGAGCTGCATATCGAGCGTCAGTGCAGTATCTCCGCTATAATAAAACGACTGATTTTCAGCATACACGATAAAACCCATCGGGTTGCCGCCATAGCTACCATCGGCGAAACTGCTGCTATGCTGTGCTACAGTACATTTAACCGTAAAATCGTCAAAGGTCCATTTGCCGCCGGTATTCATCGGATGGGTATTATGTACTCCTTTTGCCTGCAGCCACTCATGAATTTCCCAACTGCTGATCACCTTTGCACCGGTGCGCAAAGCAATAGCAACGCAGTCGAGAATATGGTCGGTATGTGCATGGCTGACCAGTATATAATCAGCAGGAATTTGCTGGATATCAATATCCTTTGCCAGTTCGTTTGCGCTTATAAAAGGGTCAAACAACAGGTGTTTGCCGTTGACCTCTACGCTAAAGCAAGAGTGCCCATAGTAAGATAGTTTCATTGTAGGATGCGGTTTTATGAGTTGTAAAAATAGTGTTTGCAAAAATATCAGGACGATAAAAATATTTATGGGTCCTTTTTTTGCATGATATAATCATTTAGCCAAAATTCTCCGAGTGGTATATCAACCTGCCGGACAATTTCGAATCCCATTCTTTGATAAAATTCCACGGCCGGATTGTGCCGGTTTACATTCAAAATAAGGGAGTGCTTTTTTAGCCTGCGGCAAAGCCCGGCGACATGCTGCATTAACAGCCTGCCAATACCCAGACCCTGCGAGTCAGGCAAGATGTATAATTTACTAAGTTTGATAAGTCCCGGTTCATTTTCATCTTCGATGCAATGGCTGTAACCAAACACCGTATCGTTTAAAAGGGCTACACTGAAATGGTGTAAGGGATCGGACATTTGCCGGCTTAATACAGCGTCCGCATAAAATAACTCCAGCATATACGAAATCTGCTTTTCGGAAATGATCGAAGCATAGGTTTTGTGCCAGGTAAGGTGGGCTATAGATCTGATTTCCGGCAGATGCTTTTCGCTTGCAGTAAAGACTTTCATACGAATGCCGCTTATTATAATTTAGACCAGATGCGTGCGGCAAAATCCCTTTTCATCATACTGCGTAATTGTTCGTAACTGATAAAAACAGCAAAATCGGCTTCGTAGAAGGTGAGGCTTTTATCTTTGATCAAACTTTTTTTGTCGTAATAAAAAATGATTCCCCGTGGCGACAGACTGTATTTTTGCGAAACCGGCAAGCGATCTACAGTAAGCCACTGATTTAACTTTGCGGTATTGCCCATGTTATATTTTGACCTGAAAGCCGCTTCAATCATAGCGGAAAGCCAACGTTCGTTGATCTTCAAAATATCCGCAAGTACCAACCGTTTTGATCGTTTAAGATCGAGATTCAGATACTGTTCTGTATTTTTTTCGCCATCAAAAAAATACTTTTTAACCACCAAAAAACCGGTATCGTTGTACACCGGCCGCACCAGCAATCGGCGTGTAAGGTGCGACTTGTACTCAGCACTTTCCGTATTGACCGCATTGCCCGAGGCGAACAACTGTGTAAAATAAATTTTTGACCCTTTAATGAAGTTTACCCGCATAGCCTTGTAATAATCGGCGATATACTCAGACTGTATATTTTCGATTTGGGTAAACTTCAGCAGTTCTTTGTTCACAAAATCCATCTCGGTGATGTTGGTCGTCAGCGGAGAAGGCGAAATGCCCAGTGTAAATATTTCCGCTGCCGCACCGCCACCTGATGAAGACGGTATCATAACCCGGTCGCTTCCGATTACCATATCAAACGCGATCGACTTGCCATAAGTTTCCACCAGATACAATGCATGTTCTTCGCCGGTCGATTTTTTTCGGTACACACCAGTCAGAATATTACCATCGATATGAAAGTCCCAGGTAACATCGGCGTCATCAAAACTCAGGTCTTCGTAATTCCACGGATTTTCTTCCGGTTCTACGATACCGCGCAATTTTTCAGTATGTTCAAAAGTGGGCGGCTCCAGTATACTCATATGATTTACCTGAGGCGAATCGGTGAAATAGTAATAGCTGCCTCCAAAATTAGATCCTCCCTGAAAGCCCCATACCAGATCGAGCACTACTTTACGACCGCCAATGCTTCCGGCATAATGTTTATAAATGTTTTCACCTTCGGCGTAAGGATTACCTCTCTTTTTTTCCTGGGCAAAAACAAGGCTATTGCATAAAAACAGTGACAAGGAAACAAGTACGATAGCAGGCAAAAATTTCTTGATCATAATGAATTAAATTATAAATAGTATCATCCTGCAACTTGTGCATCTGATACTACAAATGTAATATGATAATACTTGATTATATAAGGACCTTCTTGTTTTTTTTAGTCTGCGGGCAGAATCGCCTGCTGATGATGATGGTTTATTTTTCTACACAATTAAACATCCACTGCACACCAAACTGATCGGTGCAACTGCCATAATAGGCTCCCCAGAACATATCCTGCAAAGGCATTGTAACCACTCCACCGGCAGATAATCCGTCAAAGAGCTGTTTGGTTTCTGCCTTGCTATCGGGTTCAAGATTAATATAGACATTGTTTCCGAAACTGACTGTAAATCCGAAAGCTTCCGGAGCATCCGTACCCATCAGCACATGGCCACCGGTAATTTGCAATTCAACATGCATCACCAGATTCTTCAGTTCATCGCTCATGGGCGGTGCACCTTCGATCGGTGGTCCGTCGCCCATGCGCACGATGCCATTGTTGCCAAATTCGCCGCCAAATACAGATTTGTAAAAATTAAAGGCCTCTTCTGTTTTATCAGGAAAGTTGAGATAGGTGCTTGTGCGTGCCATGTTGCTTTTATTTTTTGTCAAATATAATCAGTATTTCACTTTTTTCGCAGGCGGGGCTTTTATCACCCTGCATATTGCTATTTATGCAAAAAGAAATCAGGATGCAGCTTCCAATCAAAAATAGGCGTAATTTTGATATTATGAAAAAAATCAATTTCTGTTAAGCCTGCATCAAATATGAAAAAAAGTTTCATTATCTTACTCTGCTTTTTTCTTTTGCAAATGGGCAGGGATACTTTTGCTCAATCTATCTCGGGCACTATTTATGGCAGGGTAAGTGACGATAAAAATATGCCGCTGGCTTTTGCTACCGTGCGGGCTTTGAAAGACGGCATCCTGAAAGGGGGTGCTAAAACAGATAGTAATGGAGACTATCGTATCATGCCACTTGAGCCTGGCAACTATACCGTAAAAGTTGAATTTCTATCCAAAAACCCTGAGGAAATGATTGATGTGCCTGTGTCGAACGACAGCAAAAGAAAAGTTGATTTCAGGATGACAAATAAAGTTGACTACCATCCGCACAGATTAAATATCAGGAGGACAGTCACGGTTCCTTTAATTGATCCTTCCGACCCCTGTACAAAGGTATTGTGGCGAAGTGATATGAAACGACTTCCGATTCAATAGAAATGCTCTTTTTATCCTTACTGCCTGGTAAATACTTTGGTCAGACGTTGCTTAGGTGTTGATATTTCCACCATATAAATTCCCGCATTTAAAGCGCTGATGTCAATACGTTTATTTGTATTCAACATCTCTTCTATTAATAAGCTGCCATCCATCGCATATACTTTAACATGTGCATCTGAAAGATCGATTGACGAACTGCTGAAACTGAGCAGGGAATTGGCCGGATTTGGATAAATATTCAGATCGAAACTCTTTTCCTGTTCATTGATTCCCTGTGCCACTGCATTATTGAGCAATACCAGATACATGTCCCAGATACCCTGACAGGAAAGGCTATTTGCATTAAAGCTGATATTATTTTTATAATTACCGGCCGTGTACACATTGCCATTTTGCTGATTGATACCGATACCATAACCATTCACTTCGTCAGCGGAGTTACCATGCTGATACGCAAAAGCGGTGTTTCCGGTAGCATTGTTAAATTTAGCCACAAAAGCTGCCTTGATATTCGCTGCCGGAAGGGCCACGCCGCCCACTGAAAATGCCCCTTGATAGCTACCAATGGCATAAACTTCATTGTTTGCATCCAGATCAATGGCTGTAATAATATCACTGGCATGGGTGCCAAATTTTTTAAGCCATTGCTGGGTTCCGCCGTTATTGTATTTGGCCACACAGGCCCATTGTTTTA
>JADYYU010000091.1 GCA_020853515.1 Chitinophagaceae bacterium
ACTGAAGTAAACTCCTTCGATGAAATGATAGCCGTGCTTGATTCTAAAGGTGGATTTGTAAGCGCACATTGGGATGGCACCGGTGAAACTGAAGATAAGATCAAGGAAAAATGCAAAGCTACCATTCGCTGTATTCCATTTAACAACAAGCAAGAAGCAGGTGTCTGCGTCTTCAGTGGCAAACCGAGCAAAGAAAGGGTGTTGTTTGCAAGGGCTTACTAAACCGCTTATGCGGCAGACAGTTGGCAACTCATTTACTATGATCACAGCCCCTTAGGAGACAGTATCATGATGCTATTGAGGTAACGTAAGAGTATTTTGTGGAAAAGTGAAAAGCAATTTGCTGAAAAGATTTGCTTATTTTGCAACTCAATCAATGTTTCTATGGAAAATACAGAACCGGTAAATATTTACCTTCATGAAAATATGTCCAAAAGTGCAAAATGGGCAAAATACCTGGCTATCATTACTTTCGCCAGCGTCGGTTTGAGTTTTTTACAGTTGGTATTTGGCATTATCGCCAATAAGGGCAATATTATCAGTACGGTCTTCAGCTTCATCATTTCAACAGTGATTACCATGATCCTTGCCGTGAATATGCTCAATTTTTCAAAGCATTCCAACCTCGGACTGGCGACTAAAGACAAAGTCTATTTTACACAGGCTTTCATGCATCTTAAAAACTATTTCATCGTCATTGGTGTGATCTTCATTATTCTGCTGGGCCTGCTGGCTTTATTTTTATTGGTTTTCACCATTGTACTCATCGCTAAACATTAATCAAATTGAACATGGAATCCTATACTGCAGAAAATACTACGTTCTCGCTTGAAACAGCCGGTGAAGAACAGTTACAAAGCGCCGGAAAGTGGGCCCGCTTCGTTGGAATCGTCTTCATTATTTTTGGCTCGGTGTTACTGTTTGCTACCATCCTGCTGCTCGCCAATTTTTCAAGCCTGATGAATGAAGTTATTCAGCTAAATGGCATCAGCGAAGAAATGATCGACATGCTTGAAAAAGGTGGCAAGTACTTCATAGCCTTTGCACTTATTTTAAGCGCGGCCGTATTGTTTGTAAACGGGGTTTTGCTTTTCCGCTTTGGCAGTTACAGCAACCAATATATCAGGCATAAAAATGAAAGTACCTTGATTGCTTCTTTCGAGAATCTGAAGAGATATATCTATTTCTCCTTTATCATGGCCTGCATTTCTGCTGTACTATCACTCATTTCAACTTTTGTTTTTTTTGGAAGTTAAATTTGCCCGTTAACCGCCGACCGGCTCTACGACATATCCTGCATTCCGCAATAAATTTAGTACACCCTGTTCGCCGGAAAGATGGCCAGCCCCTACTGCCACAAAACAGGACTTAGCTTTCATAAATTGAGGCATTTTTTTAACCCATTCTCTATTTCTCCCGTTAATTAGCACATCTTCCTGATTTTGAAATTCCTTTGAAGACAAAATCAGATCATGCAATTCACTGATATTCTGCGAGCGATAGGCTGCGATCATTTGCTGCTGCAACTTGCTGTCATTCCCCAAATCTTCGATACCTTCAATCAGTATCTGACTGATCTCAGAATCTTTCATTTCATCAAATATCTTCATTTGCGCCAGCGTCGTTTCAAGACCTGTGACAGGCATGTTCTTTTCCTTACTCATCTCTATCAGATTCATTTCATAAGAAGAAGTATTTTCGCATTCAAATCCCTTTTGAGCGATCAGTGAAAGTAATATCAAGGGCTTAAGATTCTGAAATAAAGCGGCATCAATGCCAATCCGGTTTTTCAGCTTGACCGAAAAGGTTTCGTATTCCTCAGCATTATTGAAAAAATCTTTAAGTTCTTTACCTGCAGGCAACATCATACCTTGCTGATACTGAGCAATAGTGGCGGGGTCAGACAAGTTGATCTCCAGGATGAGTTGTTCTGTTTCATTGAATGCCTGCTTCATTCTTTCATCAAAAAAATAATCGCCGCTGCAAATCATGTGGATGGTACCAAACAGATAGGATGGCTTTTGAAGTCCATTACCAGTGATCTTCCATAGCAGGCTGTTTTGATCTGCCTTCGGCAAAACCTCCGCTTTTTGCGCAAACAACGACATTGAAAATAATTGGGTAAAAAAACCCGCAAGAAACAGGATTCCTTTTCGCATAGATAAAGATTTTAAAGCTGCGACTTTGTGGTACTAACTGTACTATGAATGAATGTGCAACAGCAAAGTAGCTAAAGCAAAAGCTAAGCCAAGCATCACGGCCATGACTTTTTGGCGGCTAAGCTGATGATGCTTGGTACCGCTTTCATACAAAATAGTAGTGGAAATATGCAGAAACGCTCCTGCTACAATCGGGATGATATATACAAGCTGATTCGAAACAAAATAGAATTTTTGTCCGAAATACATTGCCAATATGCCCGACACCGGCGAGGCCAATGCAAATAATATGATGAGTAGCCAACGATTCTTTTTAACATCGGCTGCCAGTAATAATGCACTCAGCGTGATGGCCTCAGGAATTTTATGGGCCGCGATGGCCAAAAAAATTGAAGGCGTCGTGCCATGAGATTGATAGCTGAAACCCAGTGGAATTCCTTCCATAAAGGCATGTATAAGTAATCCGGTAAATATGGGCGTCACAGCGTGCACACTCATATCGTGGTCGTGCACATGTCCGTGTTCTATACCATGTGAAAGCCTTTGCAAAACCAGTTGCAATAAAAATCCGATCAATATAAACAGTCCGGCTTTTTCACCAAGGTCGTGAAAAACCTCCGGCATCAGGTGTAAAAAAGTAATGGCCAGCAAAAAAGCCCCGGAAAAAGCCAGCATCAGGGTCATCCAGCTACTGCTGTATTTTTTAAACATCATCGGAACCATGCTGCCGGTGATGGTCAAAACAAACAATAACAACAGATATATCCAGATCATACGCGCAGCAAAAGTAATTTAATTCAAACTAACTTTATGATGAAAATAAGCAGCAGTCATACGTGCTATCAACATACCCGTCAGTGCGCCGGCCAGAATATCAAATGGATAATGCACTCCGCAATACACCTGTGCAAAGCAGACTGACAAAGCCCAGGTCAGCACAATTACTGCGAGGTACTTATACTTTTTTCCCAATGTAAAAATCATAAAAAATGACAACCCAAAATGATTGGCAGCATGCGTAGATGGAAAACTGTAACCGCTGCCGCATTGCACAATCCTGCGTATCAGATAAGCAATTGATTCATCATTACAGGGTCGCACCCGCTGTACCATAGCCTTAAAAATGTGAGCACTGATATAATCGCAAAATATAAAGGTAATAAAAAAGAAAAGACACCAGACGAGACCGGCCTTTTTATAAACCGTATACATCCATACCAGTAAAAATAAATACACCGGTGCCCAAAAAAATGGGTTGCGCAACAGGGGCATCAGGCTGTCGAAAAGCGGATTAACCATCCCCGTGTGTAGCAGCCTGAACAGATACAGATCGATATGTTGGATCGTTTGCAGCAAGGTTTATTTTTGAAATAGCAAAATCATCCTCGGTGAAGTATTTTCATCATATTCTTCAAGGCTGTAACTGCCAAATTGTTTCACAAATGTAAAACCGGCAGAAACAAAAAGTGCCTTCATTTGAACTTGTGTAAAACTATTGACGCTTTCCTCAAATCGCAGCATCTTGCCCGAATGAGAAATTTCAATTCCCTTGATAAATTTTTCATCTGTATAGCTTCTTTCGATTTTAAAAGTAACGCCTTCCCTTTCAATCACCTCACTGCGATGGGCTTCAATATTGCGTATTGCATGACTCCTGTTTACAAAATCGATCAGAAACCGGCCGCCATCCTGCAAGGCAGTATAGATACTTTGCGCAGCCAGCAGATTATCATCCGGGCTTTTAAAATAGCCGAAGCTTGTAAATAAATTACAGACAAATTTAAAAGTTCCTGTATTCAGCACTTCGCGCATATCATGCACGGCAAAATGCAGGTGTTCATGTTCAAATTGCTTCGCAAAAGCGATACTTTCATTCGACAGGTCGGCACCGGTTACATCTAAACCCAGTTGCGAAAATGCGATGGCATGCCGTCCTTTTCCGCAGGCAAGATCAAGCAGCCGGTCACCGGGCAAAGCTTCCAGTACTTTCACTACATTCTCAACAAAATAAATTGCCTCCTCAGCACTTCTGTTTTTGTATAACAGGTGATAATAAGGCGAATCAAACCATTGTTCAAACCATTCACTTTGCATAGCAGATCTTGTTGTTTTAACTAATTTACCGACGCTTGTCAAAATGCAAAGTAAATACTATAAATTTGCACTCCTTAAAAAAAATATTTTGGCACTTATCAAATCAATTTCAGGCATCAGGGGTACTATTGGCGGCAAACCCAATGACGGTCTTACTCCCATAGATATTTTAAAGTACAGCGCTGCCTTTGGCACCAGGGTTCTTGAAAAGA
>JADYYU010000092.1 GCA_020853515.1 Chitinophagaceae bacterium
ATAGGTGATGCAGGTGCCGATAGATACCACCAAACTATCCTGATTCGGAAATTGTTTGCTCAGTGCCGCCACCAAAGCCAGGCGGTCGTTACCCAGAGTTTCAGGAGTGCCATAAGCATTCAGAAAAGGTAGCTTGGTTTGATTATTCAGTATCAGGAGTTTTGTATTTTCCTGCAGAAAATTGTCAATACTTTTTGAGTGATTGATAACGGATGATAAAATAGCCTTTTGCGGATTGTGAACAGCAATTATTTTTTGCAGGGTATTGATTGCATCCGATTCTGTAAAAATGAATTTTTGCGCAAGTCTATCTCCCTGGAAAATAGTAGCCTTTAAATGAGTATTGCCAAAATCTATACAGAGTGAAACTGGTTGCATGTCGTGTTAGTCTGGTTTGTTGCTTAAAGGGCAATAATAAGAAAATGTTATTATTAATTACTACAAATTATAAATTACTTTTAAAAATATGTGCGTTTGCGCTTTTAACGCTGGGAATTAAGAGATTAAAAGGAAGCAGACGATTAAATTATGCTGGATTTTACTGCTGTTCAGACCACTTTTTTATTGTGGCCCTGCTTGCTGCTATGATCATCGCATATTAGTCGAGATCGCCGACAGATAATTTACGGAAATGGCCGTTCATCTGTATACGCTTTTTCAGATTTTGAAGCTCTTCTATGGTTGGTATCATTTTTTTCAGATGCCGCTGTATGTATTCCTGACGCTGGTCTTCGCGTAGCAATTTTACAAATTCAACTTCCTCTTCCAGGGTCATACCTATATGATGGGCAATGTCGTACGTATTTAGTTCAGCAGAGTCTTTATGATATTCTTTATTTACCTCCAGCAATTCATGAAAATAATGCACTTCACTCAGGATTTTTTTCATTTTTTTTTCGATGCCGTTGTCAATATTTTCAGGATAGCTGACGATGGCGCCGCTGTATAATTTATCCGGAATTTCCTTGATAATTTCAAGTACGTTAAACAGCCTGATGCCTTCTGTTTTGATGTCCATTTCTCCGGTTTCATGTTGTTTCTCAATACTTAAAATGTTTACAATGGTGCCGATATCGCTGATGCTGCCATTCAAAACGGTGGGAATGCCGAACATCTTTTTTTCTTCAAAACACTCCCGGATCAGTTGCTTGTATTTGGGCTCAAAAATATGGAGATTCAGTTTTTCACTCGGAAATACAACGATGTTAAGGGGAAATATCGGAATGAAATTTGTCATCTTTCAAAGATATTATTCTGATTTGATTTAGTAAAGAAAATCTATGCTTTCGGATGCGCTTTCTTATAAACTTCTTTGAGCTGCTCAATCGTATTGTGGGTGTAGATCTGGGTAGCAGCGAGGCTGGCATGCCCGAGCAATTCCTTCACTGCATTGAGTTCAGCGCCTTTATTTAAAATGTGGGTTGCAAAGGTATGCCGCAGCACATGAGGACTTTTTTTACCCAATGTCGTCACCAGAGTGAGATATTTTTTGACTGTGTTGTAAATATACTTTTCGTACAATTTCTTTCCGCTTTCAAAGCTGAGCAAAAAGGTATGCTGCATATCTTCCAATTGATTACGTGCCAGAATATAATCGCGGATCAACTGGCACAAGGCTGCCTGCAGTGGAATGATCCGTTCCTTGTTGCCTTTGCCCAGTACTTTGATCGATTGATTAGAAGCATCAAAATCTGTCAGTTTCAATCCCAGCAGTTCGGCCCTCCGCATGCCGGTCTGATACAAAAGTTCCATGATCAACTGGTCGGTCATTCCTTTAAATCCGTCCGGAAACAGTGCAGAATCTGTGAGATCTTCCATATTGCTTTCGTTCACAAATACCGGGAGTCGCTTGGCATTTTTAGGCGAAATAATTTTAGCCATGGGACTGCTCTTCACCAATTCTTTTCTGAGGAGGTATTTGTAAAACGATTTGAGGGTTGAGATCTTGCGATTCACTGATTTTGCGCTGATATCAAATTCGCGCAACTGGGCCAGCCAGCTGCGGATGTGAATATGCGTGATCCGACTGATATCTATATCGCCAAACTGACTTTTTAAATATAAAAAAAACTGTTCAAGGTCATGTTGATAAGCCTGAACAGTTTTTTCTGAGTATCTTTTTTCAAACTGTAAATATGCGGTAAAACCGGAGATCAATAAATGCATTCACCCATTTTACAGTAAATATACGTTGGAATATTTTCTATTCTCTGATGCCGTCTACAAATTCTTGTTTGTAGATCGCCTTCAGGATTTCCTTGCGACGCACAACAGATTTTTTTACATAGTGCTTGCGTTCTCTTAATTGGATTAGGATATGCGCTTTTTCAAATTTCTTTTTGTACTTTTTGAGTGCCTTGTCGATGCTTTCTCAATCTTTTGAGTCAATGATTAACATACGTTATAAATATATATATTTTTTAGGAACGCAAAAGTAAGGTTTTTTTACAAACAATCAAATTTTATATCAAATATAATATTTTCATACAATTATCGTTATTTTTGTTCACTATGCAGTTCAGAATTCTTGCGTTACTCCTACTATTTTTTTGTGCCTGTAAAAAATACAAAGATCCGGCCCCTAAAACCGACGACCGGATCAAAAATAAATATTGCAATATTCCTTCTGCCATAAATTATAACTGGGATTTTCCGGGCATAGAGGATAATTCAACCTGTATTTTTCCTGCACAGATCTACACCGGTTCTTACCTCTTTCACGATACCACCATAGACGGTGCCGGCGCCTTTATCCGTAAAGATTCATTTCCAGTGTCCTTTGTACAGATCGACTCCATCCACTTAACCATCAGCGGATTTTGCGGAGCGACCGCTCATAAAGCGACAGCCAGTCGTTTTTTTAAATTTACGCTTGACTCTTTGCAGGGCAATGGACAAACTTTTTGTAATAATAAAGACACTATTGCCGGAAATGGTTTCAAGGCAGGTATTCAGGATACTTCCACCATTCAACTCGTTTATCAGTTACAAACTGATACCGGTATTGTTTACCACAAAGGCACGGCCTTTAAAAATTAATCGTACATGTTTACAGGAATAGTTGAATGCGAAGGTACCCTTGTGAATGTGGTACGCGAAAGTGATTTACTGATAATAGAGATCCAAAGCAGGGTGTCACATGAACTCAAAGTCGATCAGTCGGTGGCTCATAATGGCATTTGTCTGACGGTCACAGCCGTGAACGGCAATATTCACAGGGTGTGTGCTGTACAGGAAACGATCTTGAAAACGACTATAGGCTCCTGGAAAGTTGGAGATATGATCAACCTTGAACGATGTATGACGCTCAACGGCCGGCTAGACGGGCATCTCGTGCAAGGGCATGTAGACGCGACTGCCCGATGTGTAGGACGTTCTGGCAACGAACAAAATCCGGTGTCTCGTTTTGCGGTTGACACCGCGTTTAGTCATCTGATCATCGAAAAGGGATCGGTTTGTATCAATGGTACCAGTCTGACCTGTTACAATGTTTCAAAAGACGAATTTGACGTAGCGATCATACCCTATACTTTTGAACATACCAGTATCCGTTTTATTAATGAGCAGGATCATGTTAATATTGAGTTTGATGTAATCGGTAAGTATGTGGCCCGGATGCATCAGATCAGTTGAGCAGGGTATGATTTAATAAAAGTAGCTTAAAGGAATGACCTCCCTGCTCAAAACTGTGCGCAAAGTCTGGTATGAGAGTGTAGGTTAATCTGAACAATTAGGACAACACCTGAGCCGTTTCAATTTGTAAACAAAAAGCCCAATCTTTACTTATGGATAAACATATTACTTACCGGCCTGCAGCACTACAGGATGTCAATAAGCTATCTATTATATTCAAGCAAGTTTACATACAGACTTACGGAACCGAGGGCGTTTCAGATGAATTTGCAAACTTTATAATGCTACAGTTTTCGCCGAAGCGAATCGAAAATCTGATCAAAACCGAACCTGCTAGTCTGCTGCTGGCCTCTTACAAAGACAATCTGGTGGGCGTGGCTGAGATCTCTTTTAACAAGCGCTGTCCACTAGGTAACTTGCCGGCAGCCGAATTGAATAAACTCTATATTCTGGAATGGTTTTGCGGTCAGGGCATTGGTGAAAATCTGCTTAAACTTGCAGAGCAAATTGTGCTGGAAACCGGTGGCACGGACATGTGGTTGTGGGCATTTGAATCGAACATGCGGGCGATACAGTTTTATAATAAGCATCACTATGCATATATTGGTAAGGCCGACTTTAAAATGGAGACCAATACTTATACGAATGATGTGATGATAAAAAATTTAGTAGCAGAAGTTGTATAAGAGGTAGGTTTTGTCAACTTC
>JADYYU010000093.1 GCA_020853515.1 Chitinophagaceae bacterium
AGGCCTTTTGTCTTTTATCAATTGGCGGCACCGGTGGCGATCAGATGCTGGTGAATGGCAATTCGGGTGGTATCGGCTGGTCGATAAGCGGGTATCAGAACCCATCTGGTACTTTTGGCACCAGTGCGCTTGCACAACCTGTGGTGAATCAGTGGTATCATGTAACAGCGATTGTGAGTGTGTCCAGCGCACAGATCTATGTAAACGGCGTACTGGTAAACGGCACCGGCATCGCAGCCGGCTATACCCCAAAATATGCGCAGGCACTGGCCTATATCGGCAGACGAACAAATGTGGGTCCTGTTGGTCCTCAGTTTTTTCATGGTGCGATCGACGATCTTAAAATTTATTCAGGTGTAAATACCCCATTGCCACTCAACCTGATTTCTTTCACAGCTAAAAAACTACAGGACGAGGCCATACTGAACTGGACAACTGCCAATATGAAAAATGTAGCCGCATTTGAAATTGAAAAAAGTACAGATGCAATATCATTTATTAAAATTGGAACGGTAAACGCGACAGAAAGTAATACCTACAATTTTACTGACAACAGCAAAGCATCGCTGAATAATTTTTACCGCCTGAGGATGATAGACGAAGATCAACAGTTTAGCTACTCACATGTATTAGTGCTGAAAAATGCATCTCCGGTGAAGCTTGATATTTTTCCAAATCCGGTGCATGATGAAGCAAGGATCCTGACGGACGCCAATAATTTTAATTACAGCATGGTGGATCTTTGTGGCAGGGAAATATTGCGTGGTGAAGCCACTGATCTGACTGCAACGCTTAACTGTAAAGATCTTCCAACGGGAATTTATTTTTTGAAAATCACCGTCAATGGAGAGTCCACTATTCGAAAATTAGTAAAGGAATAGGAATGTCATCGTTCTCCTTCAACAAAAAATCAGCCATTCAATGCTGACCCGGGTTTAACGTATCTTTTTATTTTTTTTAAACAGCCTTTAAGTTTCTGGCTTTACATTTGTCGCCAAATTGACTTTTTTTGAAAACGCTGAAATGTCTTATTGTATTTTGTATGTTGCTGACTTTAAGCAACCTGTGCGCCTTTTCATATGGTGTACAGCAGGATACAGACCTTTCGCTGACAAAAACGAATGCCCGTTCATTTGCCGACCACTCTAATGTTAATTTGTTAACCGCATCTTCAGAGCTTGTTGCTGTGCAGTATTCCCCGGTCGAGCAAACAGATCAAACCGATAAGGTGTTGGTCCTTGTAGAGGAAGAAGAGGAAAGCGAGTCATTCCATGTTGAAAAGGAAGCCTTTGCACAGGCCTTACAGGCACAAAAAAGTTTAGCTATCTGCAGGTTACCTCTACCTGCCTTTTCTGCGTATAGCGTACCTGCTGATGAACATCTCAACAGCGAAAAGATCTATTTGCTACACCTCGTTTTCAGGATTTGAAAATAATTGCGGTCATTTTTTACGCAAGCTATCTACCTACAATAAACTGACAGTCACTTGATGCCATGATAAGTGGCGTATCTTATAATAGTTTTTAACGATTAGTATGTTCTGCGGAACAATTAAAATTCAATCCCCCCCAAAAAAATAAATTTAAAAATGAAAAGATTTTTCATACCGGTTATCTGTGCAATTTTATGCCAGATCGGATGTGCGAATGAAGCACACAAAGAAGAAGATCAAAGTAAATTAATGGTAACCACTCCGCTTATCATGGATACGACCGTGCTGCAGAATTATGTGTGTCAGATCCGCGCAGTGCAACATATCGAACTCCGGGCACTCGAGAAAGGTTATATACAGAATATCTATGTCGATGAAGGAAGCTATGTGCGGAAAGGACAACTGATGTTTCAGATCAAACCTTCTATTTATAAAGCGGAGCTGAATAAGGCCGATGCTGAAACCAAATTTGCTGAAATAGAATTTCAGAACACCAAGTCCTTATCCGATAATAATATCGTGTCGAAAACTGAACTGGCGCTTGCAAAGGCTAAGCTCGACAAAGCAAAAGCAGAAAGAGAACTGGCTGCGGTGCACCTGGGTTTTACCGAAATACGCGCACCCTTTGACGGCATCATGGATCATTTTCAGGCAAGGCTGGGAAGTCTGGTCGATGAGGGAGATCTGTTAACAACGCTATCAGACAACAGCAGTATGTGGGTTTACTTTAATGTGCCCGAAGCCGAGTATTTGAATTATAAAACCAAGGCAGGAGGAAATGATATGCTGAATGTAAAACTGATGATGGCCAACAATGAATTGTTTGATTATCCGGGTGTAGTGAAAACCGTTGAGGCTGATTTTAATAATGAGACCGGTAATATCGCTTTCCGTGCAACCTTTCCAAATCCAAAAAGTTTATTGCGTCACGGCGAAACCGGCAATGTACAGGTAACGGTTCCTTTGAAAGCAGCTATGATCATACCGCAAAAAGCCACCTTTGAAGTGCTGGACAAAAAGTATGTGTATGTAGTGGACAAAAATAATGTAGTCCATTCCCGTATGATCACAGTAAGTCATGAAATGCCTCATCTGTATGTTGTTTCAGCCGGGCTGGATATAAACGATAAGGTTCTTGTGGAAGGTCTGCGAAAGGTTAAGGAAAATCAGAAAATCAATTTTGATTTGAAATCGCCTGCTGATGTTATGCAGAATTTAGGTCTGTATGCGGAATAATTTTTCA
>JADYYU010000094.1 GCA_020853515.1 Chitinophagaceae bacterium
TGCCTGTGGTCAGGAGTTTAATGCCCGGGGAGTTGCATCATAATTTGCACAAAATACCTGATCTGATGCTCCGTCAGGGTAATACTTTATTCTGCAATTATATACACTGCTTTGTAATTGAGTTATCCCCAATGTGAATTAAAACACTATAAAATACCTCCCACTTCCATTACCTTTGACAGCTATATATTAATTTCTATGTTAAAATCAGGGGTCAAAATATTTTCGGGTAATGCTTCAATTGAACTGGCCAACAAAATAGCCGGTTATTACGGACAGGATCTGGGTAAATGCGTCATACAGAAATTCAGCGATGGCGAATTTCAGCCAAAATTTGATGAAAGTGTCAGAGGCGACTACGTGTTTCTGGTTCAAAGTACTTATGCCCCTTCCGATAATTTGATGGAATTACTCATGATGATCGACGCGGCCCGTCGTGCATCAGCAGGCTATATCACTGCCGTGATTCCTTATTTCGGATATGCCCGTCAGGACCGGAAAGATAAACCCCGCGTTTGTATTGCTTCTAAACTTGTGGCCAATTTACTGGCCAAGTCCGGTGCTAACCGTATCATGACTATGGATCTGCATGCACCGCAGATACAGGGCTTTTTTGACATACCGATGGATCACCTCGACAGTTCTGCGATCTTTATACCTTATATCGAAAATTTAAAAATTGATAATCTCACTTTTGCATCGCCTGATGTGGGTAGTACCAATCGGGTGCGTGAAGTAGCCAGCTATTTTGAAGCGGAGATGGTTATTTGTGACAAACAACGCAAGCGTGCTAATGAAATTGCATCGATGACCGTGATCGGTGATGTGAGAGACAGAAATGTTGTGTTGATCGACGACATCTGCGATACAGCAGGAACGCTGACCAAAAGTGCCGCCATGCTGATGGACAAAGGCGCCAAAAGCGTGAGGGCATTTTGTACGCACCCGGTTTTGAGTGGCAAAGCTTATGAAAATATTGAAAATTCGGTACTCAGCGAACTTGTTGTCTGCGATACAATACCGCTCAAACAACAATGCAGCAAGATCAAAGTGCTGAGTACAGCCGAACTATTTTCGGTCGCTATCCGAAACGCACATGAAAATAAATCCATCAATTCGCTCTTTATTCATAGCCATCTGAAGGAATTGAATAAAATGCATGCCCACGACTAATCGCTGCGTTTCTATTCAATAGTCAGGAACCCCTTCATCGGAATAGGATTTGAAAGGACCCTGGCAATTCGTTTAGTTCATCAATTGCTTCTACTTATTGGATTGGCATTTGAAAAGTAATTGACTTGCTGACAATATCAGCGCCGGTAGTTTTTTCTGTACATTTTAAAAATGCTTTACCTGTCCTATAAATTGGTTTGTTGTGAGTACATTAGCTGAAAATTTATGCATCTCATGAAGACTACCTCTGCAGGACAAAAGTTCCCGATCATTTTGATCGTTCTCATCATGATCGCAGTGTGCACTGCGTGCACGGAACCTTCGGCGAACGCAGTTAAAACTGCCCCTGTCCAAAATGATACAACCACCTCAAGTCAGCTAATCCGGGAGTCTGCCACAGTAAATAGGATCGCAGATACCCTGCGCCCAAAAATACAGGATGCAAGCTTTGTTATCGGTCAATCCAGCAAAGATGACAATCCCATGTCTTCCATAGCAGTTAAGTATAGGGGCCGAACAACGACGATTGCCAATATCGCAGGAGAAGCAGCTTTAATTGAAGGGAGCGACTATAGTTCAAAACAAATTCCGGCAAAAGCAATTGCAGCTTGCGGGGCATGGTGGGCTGGCGCCGGTGATTATTTTTATCTGCTGGAATCTGCTGACGGGGTGCTGGTGTATCAGGGATGGCAGGAAGAAATGCAGTCAGGCAGTGATTATCACTGGAAAAAAGTCAAAGAGATCAAATGATGAACCGAAACGGATCGCTGTTATATAGCAGACCTGAAGACGAGCATTCTGCTAATTTTATTTTTTCAGGAAGCAATACGCCGTATAATTTTTATCTTTCAGGTCAGCGCCCGATATATCAGCAAAATGTAATTAAAAGCAATAAACATGAATCCCAAAAATATTACAAAGGAATATACCAATGGTGAGATCACGGTGCTTTGGCAATCGGCAAAGTGTATTCATTCCGGAAATTGTGTGCGCAACCTGCCGGAGGTTTTTCAACCAAAGGAAGTACCCTGGATAAAAATGGAATATGCACAAAGTGACAGAATCATTGAAACGGTCAGTAAATGCCCTGGCGGAGCCTTAAGTATTAAAGAGTAACATGGGCGAAAAAATCTATCCCCCTTTAGGTATATGCGCTAAAACGGCATTGATTATACGGCAAATGATTCCTTGATCTTATCGTTCATTTTGGTCATCAGCATTCTGCGTGCCATCACCAGCATACCCAAAAAGGAAACTTTGTCGCTTACGCCGTGTCCAACAATTACTGGTTTATTAATGCCCAGTACAGGAACGCCGGCATAAAGACGATGGTTAAATTTATCCAGAAATTCGTCACCGATATTTCTTTTAACCTGAATCACATCGTAGAGTGATTCAGCAAACTTGAGCATGATATTACCTGTGAAACCATCGGTTATAATCACATCGGCTTTATTGTCTACTGTGTCGCGGCCTTCGATATTACCAATGAAATTAATGTGCTTGTTTTCTTTCATCAGTAAGTAGGCTGCCTGTGCCAGAATATTTCCCTTGCCTTCTTCCTCACCAATGTTCATCAATGCAACGGTAGGATTGTTGATACCCAGTAATTCGGATGCATAAATAGAGCCAAGAGTGGCAAACTGATTCAGATTTTCAGGTTTGCAATCAGCATTGATACCCACATCCAGCATGACGCTGTAGCGTCCGTCGATTTGCGGAACCGGGGTTGGAATCGATGGACGCAAAACACCGTCGATCGCTTTGATCATATGTGTGGCACCTACCAGCATGACGCCGGTGTTGCCTGAGCTCATAAATACATCCACTACATCTTTGGCCAGTAGCCCAAAACCGGTAACTATTGAAGATTCCGGCTTTTCTTTGATCGCCCGGATCGGGTGTTCGTCCATACCGATATTTTCAGTGGTATGAATGTAAGTAAGCAGCGGATTTGAAGCTTCCTTGCCGAGCAACTGCTCAATGACAGGCTGGTTGCCCAACAAAAATAACTGGCAATCGGTATGCAATTCCAAAAACGACAAAACACCCAAACATGCTTGTTCAGGTGCATAATCGCCTCCCATCATATCAAGGGCTATTCGCATAATTTTATTTTTTGGACAGTTTAGGTGAGTTATTCAGCTTCGTTACTTTCTTCCGGAGCTGCGTCTTTAACTGGTTTTTCCATAACTACACGACCTTTGTAGAAAAGTTTATTTTCTACCCAATGCGCACGGTGACGCAAATGAAGTTCACCCGTTACTTTATCAGTACTTAAAGTGTCAATTGTAGCTTTATAGTGAGTACGACGTTTTGCACTTCTTTGCTGCGAGTGTCTTCTTTTAGGATTTGGCATATCGCTTTTATTTTATTGTGTTAATTGTTTATTTTATTTTTCAGATCTTCCCAGAAACCGGGCGTTTCATTTGTTTTTTGCTGGTTTAATATGTCAAGAGCTTTTTGGTTGCAAGTGCTCTTTCCTTGCTCATTATCCGGATGAATATGCTGTATCGGCACACTCAGAATGATAAATTCGTAGATCCAGGGCGAAACATCCAAAATACTTTCAGACCGACCGATATAAGCCACTTCGGCATCTTCCTCACTCTTCTGGGCTACCAGTTCATCTTCAATAATCTTCACCACCAGTTCAAATTCGTCCCAAAGTGTCATTTCAAACTCATCGCCACATCGGTCGCAAGGTATCAGTATCTTTCCATTGATATCAAATTTCAATAAAAAAATACCGCTTTTTTTGTCCATTTTAAGTTTTACCTCAATACTGGACTCCCTGAATTCCGGATTTTCAAAATTTTCAAAGAAGCTGTCGTCAATGGAATAGCTGAACTCATGACTGCCGGGTTTTAACCCTACAAATGCAATTTCAAACTCCCTACTGTGTTTCATAACCACTCCATTTTTTACAGGGGTGCAAATGTATAACTTTTTTATGATAAATGAGCTACTTTACCTTAAATTATGCAGACAAATTAGCATTTTTTATGAAAAAATGACTACAAATCCTGTTTATTGGTCATTTTAAGGTAAGGATGAATCCCCTTACAGTTTAAATTACGGCTGAGCCCGGCCAATATGCCGCTGTTTACCATGCAGAAACTGCACGGTTTTGATAATATTCCGGTCTATACTTTCTGCAGATTTTAAGCGATTGATATATCTCAGCAATTCCTTTTGCAGTGAAGCGCTCAATGAGTCAAATTTTTGACGTGCCACCGCATCGTTCTTTAGTGCGATTTCTAATTTAGGATGCATCGCTTCTGTGCGCTCGGCGGCATCATACCATAGTTCAATTTTAACCACGTCGCCCACCTGAGTGTCAGTGCTTTTTCGCATGGGGGTATTCAGGTAAAGACGCCATAAACCGCTGTATTTAACAAGAGTTTGAATAAACGGCTGCCCGTTAATGTTTCCTTTTACCGGCAGGGGGTCACTGCTTTTTTCGGCCTGATCAAAAATAGAACGCAATACCTCTTCGGGAAGCAGCACGTAAGGGTTTACACCTATAATTTCTATTCTGGCCTCAAATGTGTTCACTGATCTGACTTTTTAGAATGATGAATGAAAATACAAACTATAAGCCAAACATATTCATAACTTCCTGCGTTTTCAGCATATTGAGTTTTCCCAGATTTAAGGCAAACGTCATGGTGTTTTCAAAGCGTTTTTGGCCAAAAATACTCTTGCCATAATCCTTATAATCTTTGCTCATCAGCACTGGCAGATAAACAACCAATACTTCACCA
>JADYYU010000095.1 GCA_020853515.1 Chitinophagaceae bacterium
CATCACGCCATCGTTTTGTGAACGGTCAGCGCTTGTATTTTTTTCCTGAATCGGTAAGGCATCCATATCCGCTCTTAATGCCAACACTTTTGATGACGGATTTCTGCCCTCTATAATGGCAATGATGCCGGTACCTGCCACCCCTGTTGTGTGGCTTACACCATATTCCGTCAGTTTTGAAGAAATAAATTTTGCGGTCTCAAATTCCTGAAACGATAGTTCAGGATGTGCATGAATATGCTCTCTGATGGCAATAAACTCACTGAGGTATTTTGCAGTCAGTTCGGTGATCGAAGCGGAATTAATTGACATTGATATTTTTTATGGTCACAATATCAGGCACTATAAAGCAGGCCGGAAAAGCTGCACTGACTCTTTTCATAAATTTGCCTGCATCGCCGCGGTCTTCAAAATTGCCAACTTTTATTTTATAGGAAGGTACATTATAACTCATATAAGAAGGCACTCCCGGAAATGCACGTGAAAAATTATTTTTAGCTTCCAGTGCTTTTGCACGGTCGGCACCATTGAATATTACCACACGGAATCCTTTTTGAGTATAGATACTACCCGTGACGGTTTTTTTTCCATCGTGCGAAACAATAGGCTTGTACAGGGGAATTTCTCTTTCTTTGCCCTCTGCTTCAACTTTAGCCATCAATGCCGGTCGCTTGTCTAAAAGATCGAGGCGGCCATCTTTAAATATGACCACATTTTCTTCGGGCGCTACTGCGGTGGTGTCAGGGCCGGCAAGCTCTGTTTGCGCATGGGCGCAAAAAGAAAGCAGTGTGAAAACGAATAAGAGTACTTTTTTCATAAAAAATTGTGGTGCAAATATAAAACTAATTTTTAAGCGGAGCCCGATTGACTCCTCTTAAGTTTTGTTTGATCTCATTTCCCGTTTCCATCTGAAATAACCCAATACCGCAACAATGAAGTAAATAAGTGTGAGTACAGCGGTTAATTCGAGCCCTTTGTAAATCAGCAGCGGAATCGCGATCACATTTGAGGCATTCAGTATCAGCCAGTTCTCCAGTTTTCGGTGTATCATCATCCAGGTGCCTGCCCATGCAAGGGCACTTACCAGTGCATCGGCATAGGGTACATTGCTTGTAGTATATGTTTTAAGGATAAAAAAAAGGAGAACAAACAATCCGAGAAACAAGGCAGTTGCCTTTATCCATTCCCCCTGGCTGGTTTTGGTGATTGCTAAAAGAGCTTTTTCTCCTTTTTTTTGCCAGAGTACTATTCCTGCGACGCTAACGATAAGATAGTAAATTTGAAGGAGACTTTCGGCGTACAGGCCAAACTGATAGAAGACATAGATATACAGACTCACGCTTACGATACCTGCATAAAAATTGATGGTTTTGTTTTTCATGGCAAGTACCACCTGAGCCACGCCAAACATAAAGGCAAGCCATTCAACAATAGTCGTATCGTTGAATTGGGTGATGATATGTTGCCAGAAATTAATAAGGATGTTTTTGCAAACATACGTTTTTCATTTTATGCATAAACAGCAGATCACTATATTTGATCCCTCGTCAACCTGAATGTACATTTTACATTTCTGATGGGAATATTTAAGCCTAAGATAGTTCCGTTGAAACTGCCCTCTATTTTCCCCCCTACTGAGTCATATTTGGACAGAATTACAGGTATGATTGAATTTATATAAGAGTATGTTGTGTCGTTTAGCAGGTCATGGTCTAAGTGATCGGCGTAATATTTCAAATAGTGATTCCCTGAAAGTGAGGGACTGCCATCAAAAGCAAAACTTATTCCGACCTGCTGAGAGATGGTATCAGTTCCGTTTATTTCGGTGAAGTCATTGAGTCCTACGTCATTATATCCACCTACAAATAAGCCCAATGGATCGGTAATTGTATAACTTGTCTTAATACCATTTACAGTTGAGCTCCATTCTATGTATTGTGAGGAGATATTTCCACAGGCAGTTAACGGGCCTAAATTGTTATTGCCTGCATTTAAAGTGACGCCGTTATTAATCCCAAAAACCTTTTTATCAGCATCGTGTGCAATGATATTCAGCGAAATTGGAGCATTGCACACCGCGAAAGATGAAACAAAATTACCGTTACTTGAGGCTTTGATGAACTTTGTAAAATTATTGATATTTAAAACGATATACCCGTTCTTTACAATATTATTCGTACAGCTGACTATAGTACCCGAAATATTTATCAGATTTCCCGGAGGTATTGTCACAATGATACTGTTCATAATAACTTCACTGTTAGTTGTAGAAAAATCTTGCGAATAAACCAATAAATTACAATCCGGTATAAAAATTTCAAGTAAAAGGTTTGCATTCTTTGGTATATATCCAACAACTTTTCCGTGTGCATTTGTATAATCATATGCTGAAACTGAATACAGTTTATTGGTTATTTTAACTTTAGCATTTGCCAGCGTTATTCCCTCTGAACTCATTACGGTGGCTTCAAAGCGAACCATCTCTATAGGTAGATCACAATTCCAGAACGAAAAATGACTTACATTGCCTACATAATTTCCTCCCTGAATTTGTGCTGTACCTTGTTCTTTCCACATA